>CAZPHR010000160.1:0-2994 GCA_964586475.1 uncultured Methanomicrobiaceae archaeon | reverse complement strand
GATTATCACCTGCCATTAAACGAACACGTGGATCCAGGTATTGTACAACAATATCTATAGTGATATTGACAACAATAAAGACAATTCCCAAAATCATCACCACACCAGAAATCGCATTCAAATCTTTATTAAGCATTGCCTGCATACCATACCTGGAAAGTCCTGAAAAATTAAACAGCTGTTCCACTAAAAACGCATTCCCAAACAGAGCTGCAATATCAAGAGATAATATTGAAACTGTCGGTATAAGCGATGGCTTTAACAGATATTTTTCTGAGATGTATTACCTGCCTGAAAGCGATATGAGCATTGTCGTCCTGACAAACAACTTTGATTCAGATATCGCTGAAAAGATACTGTTCAGGGCTGCAGAAAAAATAGGAAACGGTTAGATGCAGGAGACTTCCGCTGATATGTTACGAAACACCTGTGATCAGCTGCCCGGATGACTTCTCCTCCATCTCATATTATATGACAAATGAAAGACAACTATAGAGCAGAAAATTACCGGTAATCAGAATATGGCAACACAGGAGATAAGAGTCACCCGGGCGCGAATCGCCGTAATAATCGGAAAAGGCGGAGTTATAAAGCGCAAAATCGAGAATGAAACTAAGACAAAACTTACTATCGACAGCGAGGACGGGCTGATTACGATAGAGGGTGAGGATGCACCTCTGCTTCTTAAGGCAGCGGATATAGTAATGGCCATAAACAGGGGTTTTTCGCCGAAGAGGGCTTTCTGCCTCCTTGAAGACGAGGATATGATACTCGATATAATTGATCTGACTGCCGCCTGCAGAAACCCGAAACAGATGGAAAGGACCCGTGGAAGAATTATTGGCAGCGCCGGGAAGTCCCGTGAGCAGATCGAGGACATGTCAGGGGCCGAGATCTCAGTATTGGGAAAGACGGTCGCAATAATAGGCGGAGTTGAGCAGGTAAAGACCGCAAGGCACGCAATAGAGATGCTCATAGACGGAATGCCGCATGAAAGTGTCTTTTCATATCTCGACAAGAAGAAGAAGGAAGCAAAGGCAAACATCTTCGATTATTACTACTGATATGCGGAATTGAAATCATGGCAATATTTCCAATGGAAAAAAGACCTTTTATTTTTAGTAAATTTAACCTGTTAAACCAAAAATACAACTTTCCAATGGAAATAAGGGGGTCCCGGGGAGTGCAGCCGAAATGAGACTTGAAGAGCTCGATCTTCCGGCAAAACTCGTATCAGCATGTGCGAAAAAGGGAATTTCAGAGCTTTACCCACCCCAGGCCGAATGTGTTAAAAAAGGACTCCTGGAAGGCAAAAATCTCCTCATATCAATCCCGACTGCGAGCGGAAAGACACTTGTCGCCGAGATGGCGATGCACCATCATGTCGAATCCCGCGGCAAGTGCCTGTATGTCGTACCGTTGAAGGCTCTTGCCTCCGAGAAGTACGAAGAGTTCTCGGGCAAGGGCCCGAAGATTGGGATTGCCACCGGGGATTTTGACAAAAGGGACGAATATCTTGGCAGAAACGATATCGTCATAGCAACCTCGGAGAAGGTCGTCTCCCTCCTGCGAAACAACACACCGTGGATGAGTAATATTACATGCCTTATCCTGGACGAGGCACATCTCATTGACTCGGAGGATCGCGGGGCCACGCTTGAGATGGTGATCACCAAACTCCGGCACCTTAACGAAAATCTCCAGATGATCGGGCTGACGGCGACGATCGGAAACCCGGGAGCCCTTGCCTCCTGGCTTGGTGCAGAACTCGTCACCTCCGACTGGAGACCTGTGGATCTTAAAGAGGGAGTGTTCTGCAGGGATACCCTGTACTTCGGCGAAGAGATAAGGCCAATAGAGACACCGAAGAAGAACGACGACGAAAATCTCTGCATAGACTGTGTTAATGACGGCGGGCAGTGCCTTGTATTTGTAAATTCAAGGAGAAACGCCGAAGGCTGCGCAAAAAGGATGGCAACCGCCCTGAAACTCGACGAGCCTGAGCTCGAAAAACTAGCAGAAGAGCTTGAAAAGGCCGCCGAAACCGACATGGGGAGGATCCTTGCGGCCTGTGTAAAGAAGGGTGCGGCATTTCACCATGCCGGCATGAAGAGAAACCAGAGGGAGATCGTCGAGAGAGGGTTCCGGCAGGGATCTATCAGGGTGATATCATCTACACCCACCCTCGCAGCAGGCCTCAATCTTCCTGCAAGACGCGTAATAATCAGGGACTACCTGAGGTTTAAAGGCGGTGAGGGGATGGTCCCGATCCCGGTCAGGGAGTACAGGCAGATGGCCGGACGTGCAGGAAGACCGCATCTCGACCCTTACGGGGAGGCAATCCTGATTGCAAAGGGGCCGGAGGTTGCAAATGGTCTCTATGAGGAGTTCATCAGCGCACCGGCCGAGGACGTGACATCCCGGCTCGACGACGAGCGGGTTCTTACCGGGCAGATACTCTCCCTTATCTCGACCGGATTCGTTAAGACCAAAGAAGGGCTTCCCGAATTCCTAAACGGGACGTTCTACGTTCATATGAATAAAAGCACAGCATATATCGACCGTATTGTCGAAGATGCTGTATTATTCCTCGAGGATGCCGGGATGATAACGAGGACCGGGGAGTTTCTCTCGGCAACCGAGTACGGGCACCTTGTATCCCGGCTGTATATAACACCCCGGACCGCCGAGGTCATCACCGGTGCACTGAGGGAAAGAAGCGGAAGGGAGACAGGGGCCCCGCCGAAGGAATTCTCAGATCTCGGCTTCCTCCAGGTGCTCTGCACGACGCCGGACATGTATACCCTCTACATAAAGAAGAGCGATATGGATGTTCTCGAAAGGTTCTACTTTGAAAACGAAGACGAACTCTGGGAGGAGATATCCTTTGACTCTATGGAGGAGGGCTTCAGGGCGCTCAAGACCGCGATGCTCGTAAACGACTGGATATCCGAGGCGGGCGAGGACCTGATATGCAGCAGGTACGGCGTGGGG
>CAZPHR010000159.1:0-2997 GCA_964586475.1 uncultured Methanomicrobiaceae archaeon | reverse complement strand
GTCTGGCTGGAGGTGTTTGAGATCGCAATCATTATCATCCTGATGGCAGGTTCAAGGATCGGTAATTTCCATATAAAATGGATAGATTACAACTTCCTCTCTGAAAGAATAAGGAGCGCATTTTTCATAGGGATAATATGCATGACATGCGGGAAGAAAGAGGACCTGCCGCCGATGACACCACTCAGGACTCCGAATGACTGGATGGCACTCGCATTCGAGACAATCGTCTCATCCGGCACACCGGTTTACTGCAGCAGGGAAGCTGATTTTGAGCCCCTGAAGAAATTTTTCACTTCAGCATGGATAAACAGGAGGCTTGAGCATTACGAAGAAGAGACCGAAAAAGCGAGGCTGAGATATCATTCCCTGGCAGTCTCCGGGGAAATCCTCTTTACATTCACGCTCTTCCTTGCAGTCGCCCATGCACTGGGAATGGGGCACTGGGAGAGATTGTTCAACGCCGACCTCCCGCTGGTAATGGCATTCCTTACAATAACACTCCCTGCATTCGGTGCAGCAATATCCACAATCAGGGTTCAGGGGGAATACCACAGGAATTCAGACAGGTATTCGCACATTGTAAGGCACCTGACAGCGATCAAAACAGAAATGAAGTATATATCGGGCATGTCTGAACTCTGTGCACTTGTAAAGGAGGTAAACGAGATGACATTCAGGGAGGTTCACGACTGGAAGATCATCTTCAGGTATACGAATATCGAAGGAGTTTAAGCAGAGGAGCAAAAAAAATTAATTTATTTCCCGGGGGAGATTATCGCAGCTCCTCTCTGGAGTGCGATCTTTCCCGTCCGGACGAGTTCAATGATACCATAAGGACCAAGGAGATCCTCGATTGCATGGATCTTCCCCATATCTCCGGTGATCTCGAGAACGAGTGTCTCCTGCCCGACGTCGATTATCTTCGCACGGAAGATATCGGCGATCTGCATGACCTCGGATCTCTTCCTGCCGGGTTCGGCGTTCACCTTAATAAGGGCAAGTTCACGCTCTATATGGCTTCTTTCGGTAATATCGATGACCTTTATTACCTCGATCAGCTTGTTGAGCTGTTTTTTGACCTGCTCGATATGAGCGTCGTCGCCGGATGCAACGATTGTTATACGGCTCATCCCCGGAGATTCACAAGTCCCCACAGCCAGGCTCTCGATATTGAATCCTCTTCTCGAGAACAGCCCTGATACCCTTGTCAGGACACCGGATCTGTTTTCGACAAGGACACTTAGTATATGCTGCTTCATTCAGTCCGCCTCCTGTTGAACGTGCTCCCCAATCATGTCCTTTATCGCCGCCCCGGCAGGAACCATCGGGAAAACATTCTCCTCGCGTTCGATCCTGAAGTCGATCAGGAACGGCCCGTCGGTCTCAAACGACTCCTTTAAGGCAGGGACGATATCCTTCTGCGATTCGACAACTCTTCCGGGGACACCGTATGCCTTCGCTATTGCCACGAAATCAACGAATGGAAGCTCTGTATACGAATATCTTCTTTCGTAGAAGAGCTCCTGCCACTGGCGAACCATCCCGAGATACATGTTGTTCAGGATCATCATTTTGACCGGAACATTGTACTGTACAACGGTTCCGAGCTCCTGGATGTTCATCTGGAAGCTCCCGTCCCCCGCAATTAAAACCACGGTCTCCCCGGGACAGGCGAACCATGCCCCGATCGACGCAGGGAAACCATACCCCATCGTACCCAGTCCCCCCGAACTAATCCACTGCCTCGGCCTTTTGAAGCCGTAATGCTGGGCTGCCCACATCTGATTCTGCCCGACCTCGCTTACTATGATTCCGCCGCCATCAAGCATATCCGAAATCTCGCGTATAATCTGCTGCGGGTGGAGGCCGCCACCGTTTCCGGCTGTAAGCGGGTGCTCCTCCTTCCATTTTCCGACCTCTTCGAGCCATGCTGTCCGTATTATCCTGTCCTCCGGGTCAAGCCTCTCCAGCATATCCTCTAGAATTACCTTGGCATCACCGACAATCGGAAGGTCAACTGTCAGGTTCTTCCCGATCTCGGCCGGATCGATATCGATGTGGATTATCTTTGCATTTGGGGCAAATTCGTCGATTTTTCCTGTCACCCTGTCATCGAAACGGGCGCCGATGGAGAAGAGAAGATCGCACTCGGTAACTGCATAATTCGCGTACCTTGTCCCGTGCATGCCAAGCATCCCGAGATTTAAGGGATGGTCGGACCGCATAGCGCCAAGTCCCATCATCGTGGTCGTTACCGGGATCTCCATCTCCTCTGCAAACCTGCACAGTGCCTCCGAAGCCCCTGCGGCGATTATTCCCCCTCCGGCATAAATCACGGGTTTCCGTGACTCTCTCAGGATTTCAAGCGCCTTTTTAATCTGGCGGGGATGACCGTGGTATGTCGGCCTGTAACCTTTCAGGTCAGGCACCCCGGGAAGGACCTCATCAGGAGATACAGTCCTCATCAGGACATCCTTGGGGTGATCCACAAGTACAGGACCGAACCTGCCGGGTCCGGCGGTATAGAACGCCTCGGCTATCACCTGCGGGATTCTTACTGAGTCATCGACAAGGAAGTTGTGCTTTGTAACCGGCATCGTAATCCCTGTGATGTCGGACTCCTGGAACGCGTCATTTCCAAGCATCGGAAGCGGGACCTGCCCGGTAAGCGCCACTACAGGAACAGAATCCATGTTTGCAGTCGCAATGCCGGATACAAGATTGCATGCACCGGGGCCTGAGGTCGATAGGCACACACCTACACGGCCGCTCGCACGTGCATATCCGTCGGCCGCATGCACTGCCGCCTGTTCATGCCTGACCAGGATATGCCTGATATCGGCATCATAAAGCTCGTCGTATATCGGGAGGACCGACCCTCCCGGGTATCCGAATATTATATCGACACCCTGCTCCTTCAGGCTGTCAATCAGAATTCGTGCTCCTGTTTTCATTTTCACTCCTCTCTCTCAATAATCTGTTCATGCCGGAGAC
>CAZPHR010000158.1:2735-3032 GCA_964586475.1 uncultured Methanomicrobiaceae archaeon | reverse complement strand
AACCCTGCCATTGTCTACACGCAGGAAACGGGAGTCCAGCCCGCACCCGATATTTACCACAACTCCTCCCGGATATTTATCAAGAAAATCTGTCACATAACGATCGTATCTTCCGGCACGAACGGCAATATGAACAACAAGTGCAGGATTTAACTTCCTGTTAACAAGATCCCTGTCCAGCCGATTTTCTGACAGTGACAAAACAGGATCAAGTCTGTTGACGATTTCTCTCGATTTAGTGTCATAGAGCACAGGATCTTCCGATTCGGTCTCGATCGCATGGCAATAGAGAGTTAC
>CAZPHR010000158.1:1690-2716 GCA_964586475.1 uncultured Methanomicrobiaceae archaeon | reverse complement strand
ATGTTGCGGCTACATCACCGAGCGATATCTCCTTTTTCATATCTGTCAGGATGAAAATAGAACTACAATACTTAAAAAGCTCCTTACGGACCGGAGCAGATAGTCATGACCATACAAAATTATTTCACATATCCCCTGTTAATGTTGACCAGGTGATCTATTATGAAAGGGCATAACTTCAACCCGGGTTTATTCCGGCTCCTGGTTCCGGTTCTTCTGGTACTGATGATTTTTCCGGCGGCAATGGCGGCTAATGAAGGTACAGGTGCATCAACAGAGCGGGCAATCAGGTTCTCTGTTCCATCCTCATATTACACAGGAGAAACCGTGCTCGCCGAAGGAATCACCAACCTTCCTGTAGGAACAAACCTATACGGCAAAGTAGAAGGCGACGGTGGTTTCCTCTATACAGTTACAGGCGAATATGTGATCTATGAGGAAGGAGCCGACGGGTGGAACGAATGGAAGATGTACGTCGACACCTCCGGCTGGGATCCGGGAGTGTATGTGTTTACAGTATATGAACCGGTAAGCGGTGCAGAGAAATCGAATACATTCAAACTTATCGAACCTGAAACCTCATCTTCGGGAGACCAGGGTTCTTACTCCTACACCGGAGACCGTGCGATAAGAATGGCTCTCCAAAACTCATATTATGAAGGAGAGACGGTCTATGCAACAGGGATTACGAACTTCCCGACAGGAACATATTTTGATGCATACGTAAAAGCACAGGATTCCGATTTTGAATATACTTCCAAAGGAGGCGCCTATGTATTCCAGGATTCAGGTGAAACCCCGGGATGGAACGACTGGAAGCTCTACATCCAGCCCGACGGGTGGGATTTCGGGACATACGAACTCACTGTCACAGAGCCGGCAACAGGTGTTTCGAACACGAAGACCTTCACCATCAAGGAGGTCCCGTCTGCAGAGGGAACGACATCACAGTATACCTATGAAAACCAGAGAGCAATCAGGTTTGCACTCAACAAACAGTACTGTATCAACCAGACTATCGGAATC
>CAZPHR010000158.1:0-1666 GCA_964586475.1 uncultured Methanomicrobiaceae archaeon | reverse complement strand
AGGTGAACAGCTAGCGCTTCAGGTGGAAGGAATAAACGTAAATTACAAATGGACCTCACCAGACCCCATAACAGTAGCGGATGGATCTGATTATGAAGGCTGGAACTCCTTTTCTTCAACCTTAAACCCGGCAGACATAGGAGAAGGGAAATTCATACTTACGATGAATAATGCAAATTCAGGAGCTGAAAAGACCGCTGAATTCGAGATCACTTCCCAGTGCGAAGGTGTACAATACATGTCCCAGCAGGAACTGATTGAAGAACTCCGGAAGGAGAATGAAGATTTAAAGAAAGAGAACGAGATGCTGAAAAAAATTATTGAATTTTTCAGTTCACTCTTCGGATAAACCAAATCCCTTTTTCGCATAATCGAACCAGTTATATATCTTGTCACCGATTCTTTTGTTACCGAATAATCCGGTGACAAATAGTGGTGACAATACTGAAACCAGAGGAAGTAAGAGAGCGCTTCGGCCCTCTTTTCTGCAGAAAATTTCTTGTAATGGCGGATGAAGACTCAGGAAGAGCGGAGATCATCGAGGAGTGCCGTCACAGGGGCGCTATCGAATGGGATGTCATGAACCGTATCCGGGCCGGTGGAGCAGTCGAATCGATCACCGTCGAAGGAGCTTCGATGACAATATCCGCAAAGCTTGGAAGATATAAAGCAAGCTTCGGTGCGGCCGGAGACGACATCGGAGGACAGGCACTCGAGGGTGTCGAGATCTCAGGGGATGAGATCGCAACCCACTGGTCCGGGATTGCAGGTGCAGGTGTAGGGATTGCCGCATGCCTCCCGCAGGCACCCGGCGTTCTCAGGACGGAATACCCGACAGAAGCCGATATGACACCCGGCGGTGCGAAAATCAGCAGGACGACGATCTATACTCCAAGGTACGAGAAGGTCTCCATCGGGATCGACGATACGGATAAAAAGGAGTCCGGCGCAACGTGGGTGCTTGCGTCAAAGTGTGCAGAGGCATGCACGATCGAAGGCGTCGAATACCTCAACATGCGACTGATCCAGCTCAACCCGAAAGTCCCGGACAAGACCACCAACTGCGTAGGTTCGGCACTGAATTTTGCAGTCAGGCCCGGAAAGATCGAAGAGCTTCTCGAATTTGTAAGAGACTTTATCGAAGCAGGCTCAGTCAGCGAAGATACGGGAATTGCAGTCTACACCGGACTCAACCAGCCGGAGTCCCCATATCTGGAGAAGATCAAGACAGAAGTCCTGAATATCGAAGAATGCGAGGCAGAGGCGGAAAGACTCGGGATTAGATATATAGATTCCGCGGCCTCAAAGGGACGGATAGGTGCCCTGGGGGCCGTCCTGTGGGCCAACAGGGGAATAGAGGCGGCTGGTCTTTATGGCGAACATCTCTGAATCACCGTATACAATTGCGTATCCTGAGATCGTAGCTGTCGCATCGGACAGTGGAGACGAGGTCGAGCTTATCGAGAGATTCGAGTGCATCGGCGGTGCGATGTGGGCGGGCCATCATTATAAAAAAAGCCCGCTTGTAAAGTCGATCAGGACGGTTGGCACAACCCAGAGGTTCATGCTTAAACCCGGTTGTGTGGATCTCGAACTTGAGGGCTCATACTTCCCGGCCGGAATCTCGGCCGTGGAGCTCACGGAAAAGGAGATCGGAATCTCTTAC
>CAZPHR010000157.1:1873-3044 GCA_964586475.1 uncultured Methanomicrobiaceae archaeon | reverse complement strand
AGGCGAAACGGCTCGGGATAAGATATATAGATACTGCCGCCTCAAAGGGACGCATTGGTGCCCTTGGGGCGGTGCTTTGGGCTAACAGGGGAATAGAGGCGGCTGGTCTTTATGGAGAACATCTCTGAATCACCATATACGATATCATACCCGGAGATCGTGGCGGTGGCCTCCGGGAATGGAAACAAAGTCGAGCTTATCGAGAGATTCGACTGCATAGGCGGTGCCATGTGGGCGGGGCATCACTACAAAAAGAGTCCGCTTGTAGAATCTTCGAGGATCATAGGAAGTACCCAGAGGTTCATGCTGGCACCTGGCGCTGTCGATCTCGAACTGGGGGGATCATATTTCCCTGCCGGGATCTCGGGCGTTGAACTCACTGAAAACGAGATCGGAATCTCATACCTCGGAATGGGTGGTGGAGGAGTGGGGGCATCCATATGCAGGGCAACTGCAAAGGGTGTTCTCAGGGCGGATACCGATCCTTCAGGCGGGGGAAAGGTCGCCGGAACAAGGCTCTGGCTCCCGAGAATGGAGAGGGTCATAATAGGGCTCGACGATACCGATACAGCCGAGGAGGGTGCCACATGGACGCTCGCCCACAATATCTCAAAGGCTGTCGAGAACGATCATTCGAGATACCTCTCCCACACGATAGTGCAGCTCTTCCCGGTACCTTACAGGACGAAGAACTGTGTTGCAATCGCATGCGAATTCGCGACCGACAGGCCGGACGAGTTGATCAATTCCTTCCAGGAACTGGTCAAAAAATACACTCTCTCGGACGACACGGGCCTTGCAGCATTCAGGGGATTCGACCCGTCACCTCTCGATGAATTCGGAAGGGCCGTGAAAGCCGGGGAGGTCACGATGGACGATCTTGAAAAGATCAGGAAATATCTCGACGTCAGGATCGAGGGACGCGGCATAATAGGGGCCGCAGCCGCGATCCCGTATTACACAAGGTACGGGGAGGCTCTAAGCATATGAACATGACCGGACTCAAGGCTGCACTGCTCGCGGAGGGCACAGCCAGGGTCACAGGCCTGCCTGTTGATCTTTCGGACGGGTCGCACGCGGGCCCGGGTGCAGGTCCAGCACCGTTGGCGGCGCAACTCTACGATGCACGAACCAAGGCAATCTAATCTGATTATGATGGTCGAACAGGAGT
>CAZPHR010000157.1:0-1863 GCA_964586475.1 uncultured Methanomicrobiaceae archaeon | reverse complement strand
TATTTTTTTCAGCCGGAGATATGAGAGTCCGGCTTTCAGTCGATGATAACAGCGATGTGACAATCGAACATTTAGGTAACGGAAAGGCAGTTCTCAGTTTCGAAGGGATGGCTGTTGAGGGTATTATCGAAAAGGCCGCTCTTCACTGTCCGCGTCAGGCCTACATTACGATAAGCGAGGGGTGTATCTTTCACTGCAGGTACTGCAATGTGCCCTTCCAGGAGAAGAGGATCAAAAGTCCCCGGGAGGTCGTATTAAGAATCGAGAGCGTCTTCGACGATATCGACTGTATCTCCATAACCTCGGGCGTCATCGGTTCGCCGGAGGAGGACGAGGAGAGGGTGCTTGAGGTCGTCGGGCAGGTGAAAAGATTCGGCCTCCCAATCGGGGTTTCGACCTATCCAATCGAAGGAACACCCCAAAGACTTTTTGATGCCGGTGTTGCAGAGGTCAAGTTCAATCTCGAAGCTGCAACTGAGAGGCTCTTTTCCGTGATGTGCCCCGGACAGAAGAGAGACGTAATAATTGAGGCACTCCGGGAATCGGTCGCCCTCTTCGGCAGAAACCATGTCTTCTCAAACATCATCCTCGGCCTGGGGGAGACGGACGCGGAGATGAAGGCATGTATCAGTGAACTATGCCGGATGGGAGTGATCCCCGTTATCAGGCCGCTCAACCCGAAAGCGGAACTTGCAGACTCTCCCAGACCCGGAAAGGAGAGTATACTGGAGATCTTCAGGCATCACAAAAAGGAGCTTGAAGAAAACAATCTCGATCCCTGTCAGGCGCTTTCGATGTGCGTGGCCTGTACCGGCTGCGACATGACCCCCGGGAGGGACGGATGATGATAGGCGAAGACCTGATTGAGGCATCGGTGGCGGTTTCGGCCGACACGGTTTATACGATTCCCGGCTATCCTGTCACATCCCTTGGTGAAAAGACGAATGCCGGGTTCGTGATCAACGAAAAGACAGCCCTCGAATACGCCATCGGGGACTCGCTTTCCGGACGGAGATCCGTAGTGATCGTCAAGAATGCCGGGATGAACGCACTTGCCGACCCGCTCGTGATCACAACCACACAGGGGCTGAAAAAAGGCGTCCTTGTAATCGCCGGGGATGATACCGAAGCGAAGGGCTCCCAGAACAGGCAGGATTCAAGATATTATGCAGAGGTCGCCGAAGTCCCGCTCATAGAACCCGACGAAAGAAGCCTCCATTGCGCTGTCGAATACGGACTTTCACTTTCTGAGAAATACTCCCGTATCGCCATACTGAGGGTTACGCAGGATATTCTCGAAAAAGAGATTGCCGTGAGTGTTAGTCCTGCTAAGAGAAAGGATGGATCGGGACACACTGCAGACCCGGGACTGACGATGAAGGGCCGCTCACAGCAGGCAGATAATATCACCCGGAAGATGTTTGCAGATTCGAAATACCCGGCCGTATACCCTCCGCCTTCAAATCCGTGGATGCGGAGAGAGACCGAGGAAACAGGCAGGCCTTTCATTGCAGATCACAGGACCGCGATTCCGCCGCCATATACGTCCGAACCTGAAACGATGGTATCGAGGGGCTACTCACGCGGACTATGCAGGAACTGCCCGTATAAACCGCTGTTCGGGGTTATCGCAGCCAGCGGCAGGGAGGCGATATGCGATACGGGTTGTTCGCTGCTTGCCAAAAACCCGCCGTACAATTTCGGCATCGCCAACTACGGGCTCGGGTCATCGGTCGCGGTTGCGGCAAAGAGCACCGGCCTTGCCCTGACCGGGGATTATGCCATACTGCACTCGGGCCTTAATTCCTTAATCGACGTGTATCAAAAAGGCCTGCCGCTCTTATGCATTGTGCTCGTGAACGG
>CAZPHR010000156.1:0-3105 GCA_964586475.1 uncultured Methanomicrobiaceae archaeon | reverse complement strand
ACTCGGTGCATCGGTCTGGACGAAGAGCATATCGCGTGCCGCAAGGGCGGCAGAGGAGATCGATGCAGGAATCGTGTGGGTGAACAGGCACTTAAAGATCCCTCCCGAGGTCCCATTCGGCGGAGAGAAAGCAAGCGGAACCGGCAGGGAGAACGGCATCTACGCACCGGACCGGTATATGACGGAAAAAACGGTTATTATCTCACCTTAAAACCGGGTCAAAATGAAGGTCCAAACTTGGTAGCGTCAAGGAGGCCGACCTTTCCGGCATACCTGACCTCCCATACCCGAACCTAAAAACAGGAGTCTCTTTGGGAATAAACCTCAACCCGGAGATTGTTCTATCCCTGAAAAAAGGACCGGGGGAAGACTATGTCCGTGAATATGGCGAGGTCAACAACCGCCTGTCAGGACTTGCCGGAAAAGTCTCCGGCTTTATCAGGGAGAAAGGGTACAACGCAGAGTTCATACCTCCCACGCAAAACGTCACCGACCCGGAGAAGCTCTTTGCCGAATTCCCGCACAAGACGGCGGCAACCTCAGCAGGCCTTGGATGGATCGGGAAGAACGCCCTTTTTGTGACAAAGAAATACGGATCTGCAGTCAGGATTATAACCATCTTCACCAACGCCCCACTGATTACAGCAGAACCGGTCTTAAAATCATACTGCGGCGAATGCAACAAATGCATGGAGGTCTGTCCTGCAGGTGCGATAAAAGGACAAAACTGGTCACGTGGGATGTCAAGGGAGGAGCTCCTTGATGCACGCAAATGCTTTGAACACAGCAGAAAGAAGGGATTTGAGACGGGTGCAGAACATGCTGTCTGCGGAGTCTGCATCGCCGTATGTCCGTGGACGGACAGATACCTGAAGAGGGAAGGACTGCTATAATGAGTATAAGAGTAGGATGCCATGTCTCAATCGCGGGATCGATCGACAAGGCAGTGGACCGTGCGAAGAAGATCGGTTGCAATACATTTCAGGTATTTACCAGCAACCCGAGAGGGTGGAATGTAAAGCCCCTCGAAGATGAGGTGGCAGCAAAATTCAGGGATAAAGTGGCAGCCTCCGGGATGTCCCCGGTTGTTGCACACATGCCATACCTTCCCAACCTCGCTTCGCCAAAGGATGAACTCTACGAAAAGTCATGCGAGGTCCTGCTCCGCGAACTCCGGCGTTGCGACACACTCGGGATACCTTGTCTCGTCACCCATCCGGGGAGCCATCTCGGGAGCGGAAGGGAGAACGGGATCGAACGGATATCCGGGGCTATAGCCTCGGCACTGGATTCGGATTCGGGAGAAACCTGCATACTGGTCGAGAATACGAGCGGATCGAAGAACTCCGTCGGCGGAGCACTGGAGGATATCGCAGAGATCCTTGACGGCCTTTCAGATACAGGAAGAAGGAAAACAGGAGTCTGTTTTGACACATGCCATGCCTGGGCCGCAGGATATGACCTTTCGACGAAAGAAGGACTACTAGACGAAACCCTTGAAGCATTTGATTCCCTGATCGGTCTTGATAAACTGAAGGTAATCCATCTCAACGATTCGAAAGGGGAACTCGGCGGACATCTGGATCGTCACGAGCATATCGGGCTTGGTAAGATAGGCGAAGATGGCATGAGGAATATCCTGACTGAAAAGAGAATATCACACCTTCCTTTTATCTGCGAGACTCCTGTAAATGATACCAGAGACGATGCAGGGAATCTTGCAAAAGTCAGGGAACTCTCAGCCTGAAGTCCCCGGCCTACCAAGATGATATTATCGATAAAAACCAACCTGATCTTTCAAGTGAAGGCCACTTTTGACGGAGAATGGATATGTCCCGAAGAGGACGGGACAGCCCTCTATGAAAACAGCGGTTACGCCAGACCCGACGGAAAAAGTTTGAAACTCTTTCCCGAAGAAGCACTCTACCTGACGGGAAAAGGTAAAATAAGCGTTGATAAACTTAATTTCGATGCCCTTGCAGAGAAATTCTCAGAGAAACCCGGATTTCTGAGACGATTCCTTGTCTACCGCGATATTCGCGAGAGAGGTCTCGTGATACAATCAGGACCGCAGGACTTCAGGGTATTTCGGAGAGGTGAAAAACCCGGCAAAGGAAGATCCCAGTACCTGATAAGAGTCCTCTCAGAGAGAGATTTTATCGATTTTGCGGCAATAGCGGCAGATTCACATTCGGCTGTAAATATGAGAAAGCAGTTTGTAGTCGCCGTCGTCGATGATGAAAACGAGATAACATACTACGAGATAAAGACCAGCGAACTTCCAAAAGGAAAAAGCTGTGAAAAAGTCGAACCAGTTAAGGGAATACTTACAGGAAAATCAGTATTCGTCATGCCTGAAGGTGGAAAGAACGAACTCCCACACGATTCGATGTTCGGAACATGGTTCGACGACACACGCCTGGTACTCTCTCCTCTTGAGACACTCTATCTGCTGAAGAAAGGACTATTGAAGATTAAGGGCGGCAGACAGGAAAAAGAGCTTGAGATAAGCCTCGCGGAAGACGACCCTGAGCTCTCAATAAAGATGACAGTCTACGAAAGCCTTCGCGATTCCTGCTATATACCAAGAACCGCTTATAAATTCGGCCATCACTTCAGGGTATACTCAGAGAGATCCAACCATTCCGCGATGCTCGTCCATGCAATTCCGGGCGGCTCAGGGATGCCGATGAGCCGGATCTCGAGGTCGGTCAGGCTGGCCCACAGCGTTCGCAAGAAGATGCTTTTTGCATGTGTAGAGCAGAATAATATTGAGTACATCGAATTTGCAAGAATAAAACTTTAATAATAACTGTAGTTGGAGCCTCATGCAATCTGAAATCAACCCGTGGTCAAGCAATCAGGATATCGAGACGAGCAAGCTGTTCAGCGAATTCGGGATCGAACCGATCGAACCGTTTCTTAATAAAATAAAGAACCCGCCGGCATTCCTCAGGAGAAATATAGTTACAGGACAGAGGGATTACGGCCGTGTAGTGGACGCCATGGCAAAGAAAGAGAAGTTCTTTGTAATGACCGGATTCATGCCATCCGGACACCCGCACCTGGGCCACCTGATGGTCATGAAGGAGGTCGCGTGGCACG
>CAZPHR010000155.1:0-3108 GCA_964586475.1 uncultured Methanomicrobiaceae archaeon | reverse complement strand
TGCGGGAACTGACACTCGCAAGGCTCGGTTTACACGCAGGATTGAGCGTTACCTGTCTGTTGTTCATGCATCCGGCGCAAAACCTGTAATACTCATAAACAAGGCCGATCTTTCTGAAGAAACCACCCCGGTTATCGAATCCGTTTCCCGGGCTGCAGCAGAGATACCCGTCATCGCCATAAGTGCTCTTACACACTCCGGATTATCACAGCTTGACCCGTATCTGACACCCGGCACAACAGTCGCCTTAATCGGGTCCTCCGGGGTAGGCAAATCCACACTGATAAACGCCCTGCTTAAAACAACAATCCAGGAAACAAGCCCTGTTCGTGAATACGACGGAAAAGGACATCATAAAACCTCTGTCCGCCAGCTGTTCCTACTTGAAAACGGTGCGCTTGTCATCGACAATCCTGGCCTGAGAGAAGTGGGAATGGGCACTTCAGGCTCCGGAATAAACGAGACATTCCACGAGATCCATGAACTGGCAGCAGGGTGCAGGTTCTCCGACTGCAGGCATGAAAATGAACCGGACTGTGCAGTCCGCCGGGCTGTTGAAGAAGGGACGATCTCACAGGAGCGCCTTGACAACTACATCAGGCTCTCCAAAGAATCTGAATTCCAGCAGGAAAAAGCGGATATCGGACTTGCCAGACTTGAGCGTAAGAAATGGAAAGGAATAAGCAAAGTTGCCCGCGACATCCAGAACCTGAAAAAATGACCCTTACTTTTACACCGCAACAAGCTATAAATATCATAGTGCATAATTTCCCGCCATTCAATAACAGGAGGTTAGAATAATGGCAGTTGCAGAGGGTGGCAGGAAACTAACTCCTGCCCAGAGACAATTTGTCGAGCAGGCAGAAAACCGCTTTAAGGATCTCAACGGAATGGAGAAGGACATCAGGAAAAGGATGAAGGTCTGCTCAGACGAGAGATGCAGGGAACTGGAGGAATGGTTCGAAAAGCTCGAGAGTTTTAAGAGCCAGGCTGCAGTAGAGATCGAGATGATCGAACAGGCAAGTGAGAACGAATGGGCTCAAAGACGCCAGAGAGTAGACCAGTTCCTTGGCGAGGCAGAAAGAGAGTTTGAAACAGGCTACGAGATTCTTGAGCGCCCTGAAGAACAGGCACATAAAAGGATTTGGTAAATCAAATCCTACGAAAACAAACTTTTTTCCAGGAATTTTCATAACATCATAAACGGTGCTTTTTGAAAAGGGCTCTAATCTTATTCAGGCCGGATATATCAGTATATTGAATAATCGTTCAATAAACAGGAAAGAGAAAAATAAAAAATTGAAGTTAATCAGATTACCAAATTTAAAGACTCAACCGTTCAGGATGTTCTTCACAATCCAGTCCCCGACTCCGGAAGTGCTCATCGAACCTCCCATATCACGGGTAACAGCTCCGCCCGTGATTGAATTCTCGATCGATGAGACGATTGCACCTGCCGCTTCCTTCTCCCCCAGCGTATCCAGGAGGAGGGCGCCGGCCCAGATCGTTGCAAGCGGATTCGCTACGTTTTTACCCTTGTATTTAGGTGCAGATCCGTGGATCGGCTCAAACATAGATGTACCCTTCGGGTTAATGTTTCCGCCGGGTGCAAGGCCAAGTCCGCCCTGGATCATGGCACCCAGATCGGTTATGATATCCCCGAACATGTTCGGTGTGACCACGACATCGAACCACTCGGGATTCTTTACAAACCACATTGTAACTGCATCAACAAAGTTGTATTCTGTCGCAACATCAGGGTAGCCCTTCGCAGTCTCCTCAAAGACCTCGCGCCACAGGCCGTAGACGTCTGTCAGCACATTTGCCTTGTCTACCGATGTCAGCCTCCTATCGCGGGACTGCGCAAGGTCAAAGGCATACTCCATCACACGCTTCGAACCCTGCCTGCTTAAAACACCGATCTGGTATGCAATCTCATCGGCATCAGTCTCGACATCGATTCCAAACTTTACATTGTAAAGTTCACGGAGGACCGAAAGCTCATCTCTCTGCTTTCCGGATTTCGCCCTGCCCCCGATACCAACATAGAAGTCCTCGGTGTTCTCCCTGACAACGATGAAATCGATGTCCTCAGGATTCTTGTTGGCAAGCGGAGTCTCAACTCCCTTCAGGAGTTTAATCGGCCGGAGGTTTACGTACTGGTCAAAATAGAACCTGAGTGCAAGCAGGATGCCCTTCTCCAGTATCCCGGGCTTTACCCTTTCATCACCTATTGCGCCGAAGTAGATCGCCGGAAACCCGGAGAGCTCCTTTAATTCATCTTCTGAGACCAGTTCACCGGTCTTCAAATATCTCTCTGCACCCAGATCGAAATCAGTCCATTCTATCTCAAAGCCATATTTTTCTCCGGCGGCGTCGAGGACCTTTATTCCTGTCGCGAGGATCTCAGGCCCGATACCGTCTCCACCTATCGTAGCTACTTTATACATGTCTCAACCTCATCCATCCCTCTTGCATATTCGACAAGGCCGCCGGCCTCAACTATTTTAGATAAGAATTCAGGGACTGGCTCGGTTATGTACTTCCTTCCCGAGACATCCAGGTAACCCTCATCAAGGTGCGGAGTTATCATATCCTCTTCCGATATCTTATCCGCCTCCGGGCAGACAACAGGCAAAAGCCCCGTATTAATGCAGTTCCTGTAAAATATCCTTGCAAATGACTTTGCAATGACCATCTCTATCCCTGCACCCTTAAGGGCAATAGGAGCATGCTCTCTCGAAGAGCCGCACCCGAAGTTCCTTCCGCCGACAATCACATCCCCTGCGGATGCCTCCTTTGAAAACTCATCGCGGGTTCCCTCGAAAGCGTGCGACGCAAGCTCTTTGGGATCGTATATTGTCAAAAATCTTCCAGGTATTATCGCGTCCGTATCGATATCGTCTCCAAACTTCCAGATTTTCATAATCACACCTCTCTCGGGTCGGTTATCACACCGGTGATCGCACTTGCGGCGGCCGTTGCAGGCGAACAGAGGTAAACCTCTCCTTTGGTGCTGCCCTGCCTGCCGCGGAAGTTGCGGTTTGATGTCGATAGCGAGACCTCTTCGACCCCAATCAGGCCGAATGCCCCGCCCATACACGGACC
>CAZPHR010000154.1:2065-3136 GCA_964586475.1 uncultured Methanomicrobiaceae archaeon | reverse complement strand
TGTTTCCTGGTACAAATTCTATTCCATAACTCAAGGTCTGTTCACCTCAAATAGAGTATTATTGCCGGGAGATTTAAAAACATTATCATTTTGTTGTATTATCCTTCTGATTTGGATAATTGTCTGGTTAAGAGATTTTTCTTTTATTAAGACAGCTGAACAATCTCCTGTTTTATCGCGAGATTTTATTGACCTGTATTTACATATTATTCTTATTACAGATATCCGCAGCATGGAAGATCCCTTCAGGCACCGGAAAGTATATCATAACTTTCCGAATGTACATGATTTAATAAAGAGAAAAATCAATAAACGCGGGATTATCCGTTCCGGGATTTCTGACACTGGAAACCCTTCACAGATATGAGAATTCTTACAATAGGCGTAGGGGGCGCAGGATCGAGGATCGTCGACCAGCTCTATTACCAGGACCAGCGCAGCAGTATAAGTTGCATCTCTGCAGTAGTAGTTGACACTGACGGCAATTTTTTGTCACAGCTTAAATATCTCCCTGATGAATCCAAAATATTCTTCCCGGCAATTGATCCCGATGTTCATTTTGATGTCCAGTCAACCGTTGATCTCAATGAGGTGATGACAAAAGTCAAGAGAATGGACAATATTGATATCGATGCAATAATGATATTCACCGGTCTTGGCGGGAACCTTAGTGATGTAATTCCTGAACTGACAAAAGAGATCAGGAAATCTTATTTTGAACCGGTTTTTGCTGTCTGCACGCTTCCGTATCTCAGGGAAGGAAAAAAACAGGCGGCAAAGGCTGCTGAAGACCTGGAAAGGATTGAAGAGTTCGTCGACGGAATAATTCTCTTTGATAATGAGACCTGGTACCGGAAAATAAAGGCCTCTTTTGAAGTCCGGATTGATGAAGACGGGAATCCTGTAAATATCCCGTCTCCATTTGGAAAGGTGTTTCCTGACAATCCCAGGGATATCTACAGGATGCTGAATGATAAGATATCACGCGCATCGAAACCCAACAGAACGCCCCCCGCCCAATTCTGGCACATGCGGCAATGGCAGGCCGACAGCCCGCCCTCATGGCGCGTG
>CAZPHR010000154.1:0-2055 GCA_964586475.1 uncultured Methanomicrobiaceae archaeon | reverse complement strand
TGTTAAGGGCCGGGGAGTTCAATGAAGATGGAATAGATTCGGCAGAAGTTGTTCTCGATGCAGGTGAGGTGCTGAATACGCTGAAGGGCAACGGGATAACTGCTGTTGGTTATGCAATAGAGACTCTTCCTTCAAACTGGACTGATATCTTTGACAAGTGGCTGCCTGAGAAACAGCAGACCAATTTCAGTGAATTATCACAGAAAAGGGCTACAAGAATTGTTGCTCTTGCAAAAAAGGCTGTTTATGAGGATATATCAGTACCCTGTGATCTGACAAGTGCCGAAAAGGCCCTGATACTCATTGCCGGCCCTTCAAGAGAGCTGTCGATGAAGGGATTTCAGACCGTCAGGAAATGGATCGATTCAAGTATTGCCGGTCTGGAGATGAGGTCCGGAGATTATCCTGTAAGCAATACCAGATATGTTGGTATTATTATAATGCTGTCCGGGCTTCATAATATCCCCCGTCTTGAAGATATAAAAAGGCTCAGGGCCGATTATCTGCTTGAACTGGATGAAAGGAAAGCAATTGAAGAGGATCAGGCTCTCCTGGAGGAAGAGATGCTCCTTTTATCTGGTATGAACTCTGCACACTTGGACCCTGGATTTGCTCCGGGGGATATTGCGGGTGCTGATAATCAGAGTGTATATGATTATGTGGAAGAAATATCATCATCAGGTAATGATCAGGCCCGGGATTATGCCCATTACGACTCCGGTGATGATATCCTCGAAGAGGAAGCAATGGGATTTATTGGTGGCTATTCGTCAAGACCGCCAAAAGAAGGAATAAAAAGCAATCCAAATGTTCCGCCAATTATTGAAGCAGGAGATGAATTTTTTATGGATTCGGAGTTTAGGGATGATTCGAAAGGTTCGCTCGATTTGAAAGATTTCCTGGAAGAGGAATCTGAAGAGCCAAAAAGGCATGAATTAGCTCATGACCCGCGTTTTATTGAATATAAGAAGCAGTATTCTTTTTCAGAACTTCTGGAGGATGAAGCTGAGCCTGAGCCTTTTATTGATAATGAGGAGAAGGACTGGATGAATACAGCGCCCGGACCTGTTAAATCTATAGAGCCTGAGGATGAAATACCCCTGACCTCAAAGGAGTATGTTATAGGACAGGAGTACAGGGAATATTCTGTAGAAAAAGCGGTGAGGAAACCAGAGGAGTCCTTTGTAAAGGATGATCAGATCTCTATCCTGGGGAAGAAGGAAAAGGGTAAGGATGACAATGGAATTGTTCTCCCCGGCAGATCTGAACGTAATGTTGCTGATATGACCCGGATGACCTCGGTAAATATGGGGAATGCACCAAAGGATTCAATCTTTGGAATAAAGGGTGTAAAGGGTCCCATGATGCCGAAAGAGAAGAGCGATGTGGCCATGGTCGGTGAGAAGATCAGTATAGGCAGTACTGGTTTTCGTGCAAGCGACAAGGCTTTTTCAGCAGGCCATTTCTCCGCAGGTTCAAAAGCAAGACCCAGCGATAATGCATTTGGAGGAGGCTCAATCACTCCCGGGAAGAAAATTCTTCCCAATGACAGTGCTCTTTCCGGGGGCAGGGTCTCCATGGCAAAGAATATCACAGCTAATGACAGTGCTCTTTCCGGGGGCAGAGTCAGTGTGAGGCCCAGTATCCGCCCAAGAGATGATACAGTGTCAGGAGGTATTCCGACTCCCGGCAAAGTGAAGAAACCAAAGGAACTTCTTTCTGATAATGTCCGCGTGAAGTCTGTCTCCTCAAAACCCCGGGATGATATATTCGTCAAATCCGAGGCTAAAAAAGTGAATTTAAACAGGCCAAAGGATAAAGGAAGAAGTGAAAGTTCCCAGTTTAAGAAAACCGACGTTTCAGCGGGGAAACAATATTCAAAAAAGAAAGAATCAGATGATGAAGATCTCTTCTGGGTTTAATATATTAAAAAAAATTAATTATCTGTTTTTATTGTTGTAATACCACCATACTGTTCCAATTATAGCAATTATTACTACAATTATTACAGCCCACGTCCAGATTGGAGTGCCTCCTCCTGTCGGGACAGCAGTT
>CAZPHR010000153.1:0-3140 GCA_964586475.1 uncultured Methanomicrobiaceae archaeon | reverse complement strand
CTCAGGAACGGACAGGCCTCGGGGAGTTCATCGAATATGCTCCTGTCGGGATAAAGGTGAAGTTTGTCCGGATCTATCCGGACTCTCTTCCTCTCGCCCGTATACTGGTTGCATATGATAAATTCGGTTTCGCTAATCTCCTCTTCTATAGTTAAGACTGTTCCAAGATAACTGCAGCATTCGCCGCACTGCAGGCACTCAAAACCCAGGATGATCTCCCCGCACAAACTCTCCGGCCTTCATATTTGTCTCCCGAATATTGACCTGCATTCATAAAAAAATGAACCCGGGTTTTCCTGTTGGAACATAATGGGAAAACCTTGTGGGAGGCTGAAAAACCGCAGGGAGTTGATCTTCCTCCAGGGCATCATCACGACTGCCCGACGAAAACCTGATAATATATCTCATTCCAGAAGATGTACCTGTAAATCTCTCATTTATAACAAAAGATTTCCCTGAATTTCACCATAGTCCCATTCAAAGTGACTGAATGTAATATGGCCATCTCCGGGATCATAAACTAACTCTCTAAAGACAGGATTGTTGTTCGAAATCGGAATCACTGATAGTCAGTATAACAGCATCCGGGCTAAATGTTACCTCTTTAAAAGGAGAGAATCCAGCGAAAAAACAGTATCAGGGGTGAATGTGTGGTGATAAAGAACATATGAACCAGGTAATGCAACAGATAGAATACAAGCTCCTATGATGAGAATCGTGGTGGTTTTACCGATTCCCTTTATTTCTTTCATATAACAACTCCTTAGGAAAACCTGTATACCTGCAATATCGTCAGTAGTGCTATTCTGTGGATATAGCTATGAAGTGCCTCCGCTTATATTTAGAATAATCACATGGAATACATGAAATGTGAAATTGGTTCTATGTTTTTATTCAGGTGAATTTCCAGTTTACTTTTTTGTTGATTGACATTATTTGTTCTTTGGTTCTTTATAAAACCTGGTGAAAAGCAAAAACGAGACAATTATTAAAATAATAGGCGAAATCTGTTTTTCTTTTCATCCTATTTACCCTTCCTGAGGAAAATTGCCAATCCTGTGCTAAGAATTATAATGAAATAAGATAATGATAAATCCTTTTTTTCAGGCACCATAACGATGTTGAATTCAACATTGGTGCTCTCGAAGCTTTCCACACTTTTATACTGCTGATAACTATCTTTTTCTGTCGTAATCATAAGTTCAGGACCGTAAATATTCTCAACCAGGTAGTTGCCGTTGATATCGGTCACGTTGGTAGATCCCATATACTCACCGAGATATTTGTAAAACGAAGAATTTATCCGAACCTGACAATTATTTACCGGTTCCCCGTTCAAATCCGTGATCTGTCCATAGACTGTAAACTGCATCGAATATCGTGGATCTACCGGAGGGCCGATAATTATGATGAATGATGTAATTTCAGAAACTGAATTGCCTTTTTCGTCCAGGGCCTTAACTACGATCGACCTCTCACCGCTGCTGTCAACCCGAATCACTTCGTCGATTTCACTGAAAGGCATCTTTGCTTCGACGATTTCACATCCGCTGTCGAGAGTAACCCTGGTTATGTCATAAGTAGAAGAGATGTTCGCAAGTACTCTGACCTGGTGGGGAACCACGTCGCTATGGAATTTGGAACCATTGGCCGGAGAGGTGATGATAATCGATATGGGATGATCACAATCGGGGGAAGAAAACGCCGAAACCGGATGGTTTGCGAAGAGTAATAATAATAATACTAAAAAAATAAGTTTTAATTTCATTTTACTCTCCAGCAAAAATAATTTAATCAACCCCATGGTGTTGAATCAAATGGATCAATTGTTCCATCGTTGTCATAATCTCCCCATCCAATGAAATTTTTAGTGGATGTACTTATTACTGATGTATCAGAGTGATATCTCATTACACTAGGAGTTGACGAAGCACATTCCATGTGATTAGTATTAGTATACATATCGTGCATCGGACTTACTGCCAGTATACTGGATTGTCCACAATAACTAGCACCTGTGTATTCATCAAGTGCTCCATAGAGATGCAAAGATTCATGCTCATAGCTTCCGGGGATAGAGGGTACGCTTCCGGAACCTGTTCTTCCCCAATATGAAATTGCAGTTTTATCGGCATAGCCCATATCAGGCCCTATGGCGTATGCGCCCCAGTCATCATGAGTAAAATAGAGTAAAATTACCGAATCTGCATCAGACCAGCTTTTAATTGAACGTGCAAGGTCATCGGTTATACGCCCATCGTTATTAACATCTGTGTACCCTATGTTTTCTGCCGCTTCTTCCATCCAGCCACTTTGACCCCAGGCATCACTATTATCTCCGGTATTTGCACCCGATACAGTTACTGTATAATATCCACCACTATTTACTGCATTGGCAGATGATGGTGCCTGTTGTCTGATGGAATTCGTTCCTATATATGCATCGTTCAATGCGTCAGTTCTATCCGATGTAGTCCATGCACCTTCACTGCCTGGATTCTGGAAGTCGGTGATAATGTATAGATAATACATTTTTCCACATGCATAAGGTGCGGATTGGGAACCTGGAGAGATGTAATCTCTGCTATACGATGCTTCGTCGAAGTTATCTAAATGATAATTTTGATAATCCTTAACCAATTGTTCTTTTTGTGATTGAATAAACTTCGCAGTTTGAAGAGTGTTTAATCCCAAGATATCGCTTACTTCTTCACTAAATACCCTGAGATCCTTTATAGGATAGTAATTATGTTCTTTATCATAGTAATTATCCAAGACTTTTTTTTCAAGAATCTGAGAATAGTGTACTAACTCTTCTTCTGAGAATCCCCATTCCATCTTCTTATTCCAGTAACTCAGGTAAGTCATGAGATCTTTAATAATTATTTCACAGTCATATTTCTTGCTGAGAGAAACACTTTCACTAATTGAAAAATCAACTGCTTCTGGTGCCGGTACATCAATTCCAATGATGTTTGCATTTTTGTCATCATCCGCACTGACACCCGGAACAAACACCGCCCCGGCGAGTGCCAGTACCAATAGCAGGCCCAGGGCCTGCATACCTAATTTCGTTTTCATTTTCTCACCTCGTTTCAGTAAACAACCGGCATGCAAACCTTAATCCGCTATAATGCTGA
>CAZPHR010000152.1:0-3177 GCA_964586475.1 uncultured Methanomicrobiaceae archaeon | reverse complement strand
CAGGGTCAGGTCAAATTGGGTTCCTTCATAATGATCCCTGAACAGCCCGAATGCCCTGGAGAGATTTACTTTTTCATCGGGCTTAACCGAAAAAGGATACTCCTTCGTATACGAATTCTCAACATAGGGGCTCAGTTCAAGAGAAGGTGCAAGCCTGTCGAAAAGACGCCATACCCTCATAAGCGAATAATACGGGTGCGAATATTCACCGTAACTCGTTGTTTCCAGCCAGTCGAAAGTTCCCTGTGAAGACGACCACATTCCTGCAGCCTCCGTCTTTTCAAAAAGGGTACCGGAATAGAGGATGTTCTCATCTCCCGGAACAATCTCCCTGATCCTGAATTCATTGCCGGCTGCAAACACCTCACCGCCAGGGACTCTTTCCGCAACCCACAGACCGCCTTCACCATCAGGACTTGAGCACATCTCGATGACCCATGCCTCCTCAGAGTCGGCAAATATGAGTGTCTCCCCCGTCCCGTAATAGCCGTATTCATCTATCAGGCTTCCAACAAGTTCAACAGCCTCCCTTGCCTTTGTGCATCTCTCAAGGGCGACATTCGAAAGCTCTGAAGAATAGAATATCCTCTTTCCCTCTTCTGCATCAAGCTCGATTTTGGCATAATCGGTGCACTCCCCGCTCATTAGATTCTGGTCATTGATCATGCCATAGGAAGCCGTATAATAACCATATGTGTGCGAAGCCTGGGGGATATATCCAAGAATGTCTTTTTCACTCCCATCCGCCTTGTTTCCGGCAGCATCCGAACCGCTGTTGGGATCAAAATATACCACCCGCATAGCGCCTTCCTCATGATCCATCGGGGGCACGTAGGTAAGACTCACATCATCAATATTTCTCCAGTCTTTTCCAACTCCGTCGTTTGTATGGCCGACGAAGACAGATCCGTCATCCGATGCACCGGGCGTCACGACAAAGATCGTGCATGCCGATGCCGGTATCAGACAAATTATTGATACAAACAGAATCACATGAAGGATTTTTTTAGCCCAATGAAAACCTGCATTCATAATATCATAAACCATGACTACTACTATTATTTATCACTCTCTTTTACTGTTTTCCGCGATTATAAGTCAAGAAAAGGTTTGATTTGATTATAGTTCCGGCCATAGATCCAAACTCAGATGAAACTGTTTCCCCCCCCAAAGAGATGGCTCCATTCCGGCCCTGTACAACACCACACTCATTTTAATACCCTTTCAGCTCAATACACTATAAAACCAACAAAAAGAGTGAGCTAAATTGAGGCTTTTAATGAAATTTGGCGGCACATCAGTCGGCGATGAGAACTGCATCGGGCGCGTTGTGTCGATCATCGGGCATTACCGCGATTCAGGATGTGAACTTGCAGTAGTTGTATCGGCCATGTCGGGTGTAACAGACCAGCTTCATGCAATAGCGGAAGAGGTTGAAAAATCGACCGATATGCCTCCTATTGAAACAACAATCCAGTCACTGCGGACAAAACATACAAAGGTGCTTAAGTCGGTAGCACCGGATGAATACGAAGAGGTTGCAGCCGAGATAGATGTCCGTCTCGAAAACCTGAAGAACATCCTCACAGCCGTCCACAACCTGAGAGAGCTCACTCCAAGATCAAGGGATTATATCATTTCATTCGGAGAGAGGCTCTCGGCACTTATCATTAGCGCCGCACTAAGACAGGCAGGGATCAGTTCTATTGCGCTTAACGGGTGTGAGGCAGGAATAATCACAAATGAACGCCATGGTTGTGCAAACGTCCTCCCCGAGAGCGATGCAAGGATCAAGAGCAGGGTCGGAGCCCTCCTCCAGGAGATGGTTCCGGTCGTCATGGGATATATGGGATGCACAAAGGAAGGCATTGTCACCACACTCGGCAGAAGTGGTTCTGACTACTCTGCAGCAATTGTCGGTGCAGGCATCGATGCCGACGAGATCTGGATCTGGACCGATGTAGACGGAGTCATGACCGCAAATCCACGGATTATACACGATGCAAGGGTAATCCCGGACATCTCTTATCTTGAAGCCATGGAGCTGTCCTACTTCGGTGCAGAGGTCCTCCACCCCAGGTCCATTGAACCCGCGATGCAGAAGGGTATTCCGGTCAGGGTCAAGAATACATTCAATCCTTCTGCCGGTGGAAGCTGTGTCCTTGCATACGAGAAGAAGGATGACCGTGTCGTGAAAGGGATTACATACATCGAGAAGGTCTCGCTCATAAATATCACAGGTGCGATGATGATCGGAAGACCGGGCGTCGCAAAGGCAATATTCTCAGAGCTTGCTGACAGAAACGTCAATGTCATGATGATTTCGCAGGGATCATCCGAAGCGAATATTTCACTGATAGTCGATGACGACCATCTGGACTCAGCACTCTCGGCTCTCTCGGTCGTCCAGCAGGGAGGATATGTCCGTGAAGTCACATATGACAGGGATGTTGTGGCTGTTGCAGTGGTCGGAACCGGGATGGCGGGAACACCGGGAATTTCAGGAAGAATATTCAATGCACCGGGTAAAGCAGGTGTGACCCTGATGATGATATCACAGGGGTCATCCGAGGTGAATGTATCCTTTGTAATTGCTTCCGAAGACGGCAAAAGAGCCGTAGCCATACTTCACGATGAATTCAATCTGTCAAAGGAGGAAGACGTATGAAGAAAAACACAGCAGGTGGTTATACTTACAGCGAAGCCGGAGTGGATATCAGCCTTGAGGAACTCGGGGTAAAGACCCTCATTTCACAGTTGACTTACAGGCGGAAAGGCGGATTTTCGATGTGCAGTGATGTGGGTCATTTCGCCGGACTCGTTGAGTTCGGAGACTATGCACTTGCACTCGCCGTAGATGGAGTGGGAACAAAGATGCTCGTTGCCGACAGGCTGAAGGACTGGTCCACACTTGGAATAGACTGCATTGCAATGAACGTAAACGTCCTTTATGTTATGAACATAGAGCCTGTGGCATTCGTCGACTACATCGCAACAGACAAAGTCGAGCCTGAGAAGATGAAGCAGATAGGCGAAGGGCTGAACAGGGGTGCAGAGCTTGCAAATATTAACCTTATCGGCGGAGAGACTGCAACACTGAAAGGGCTTGTAAACGGTCTTGACCTTGCAGGAACATGCCTTGGAATCGGGAAGAAAGATGAGATCATTACGGGCGCC
>CAZPHR010000151.1:0-3209 GCA_964586475.1 uncultured Methanomicrobiaceae archaeon | reverse complement strand
GGCGGTCTATCTCATCCTTATGTTCAGTATCATACTGCTCCCACGGGTCCTCGCCTGCAGGCCAGCCGGGGTCCTCGCAGAGAATAACTGATGTCCTGTATGCTACAGCATCATAATCTATCTGTGCACTTTCCAGTCCTGCAAATATTCCCGGCACCATCGTTAAAACCATAATAAGGGCGAGCAGGAATATTGAAAAGCCTATTAGGAAATCTACAGAGAGGACGCCCTGCTCATTATCTGCCCTTTTTTTCAGATCAGATCAACTCCCCTGTATCCGCATTGAATTTAAGTTCGGTGATCTTTGTGCCGTCACGGATCGCAATTGTGTAAACACCGTCTTTTAAGAAGAGATCCGAGTATGTAACTCCCGAATTCCTGTATTTTTCAGAGATTATGGCACTGTTTTTACTGTAAAGATCCTGAGGTGAAATTATTTTTTCAAGATTTACTTCTTCTTCAGTCAGCGGTCCGGGCCATGACATTTTGTTCCATCCGCTGTAATAGTCATAAGAGTAAAGTATGCTTTCTCCTTCCTCTCTTCCCCCAATTATCCATGAATCAGCATGTCCCTCTATTCCGACCCCGGTGCCCATCACCTGGTATATGGTCATGTATCCTGCTTTGAGAAAGCCTTCTGAATTTTGAATTTCAAGATCTTCCATAGCCTGGTCCAGGGTTTTTCCGTCTTCATTGGGTATGATTTCGCCTGACGGTTCTGTGCCCTGTTCACCTGTTACCGGGGCCGTTGGTGTCGGAGTCAGTGAGGGTCTGTAGAAACTGCTGTCCTTTAGATACTGCTCATAATCCACTTCTTTGATAGTTATGCACCCGCAAATTCCGGCGATTGTAAGAAGAATGAAAATTATTAATATTGAATTGATTTTTTTATCCACCATCAAGTACCCCTGATAAATATATAAAAAGTGTATCTGGAATGGTTAATAAAACAGTTCCTACATGATTCGGCAGATGGAATAAATCATTGTATTTACGTGAAAAAGGAAATTTTTTTGAAAAAAAACCTTTGTTATTCAAGACTGTGTAATGTGAGACCTGAAAGAAGCTTTGGTTCGAACCATGTTGATTTGGGTGGCATGATGTTGCCCTCGTCGGCTATCCTGAGGACGGTCTCCACTTTTACAGGCTGCATTGAGAATGCGATTGCAAATTCTCCTTTGTTTACACGTTTTTGAAGATCGGATAGAGGCCTTGCGCCCCCGAGCTACTGGAGCCTGGGGTCCCCTCTTGGGTCGCTTATTTCGTGCGTTCTCTCCATAACCCCCTTCTGGTGTACAGATACTTCATTTGAGCCGATTGTGTCTTCGGGGTTTTCAACAGGACAGGAGATTTCGTACCATTCTCCTTTGATATACATGTGGAATACGTGACGAGGGGTTTCAGATTCCTTTAACGGGGGTATCCTGAAAACGGTGTCGTCTATCTCACCATATTTTCTAATCTCAAATTTTTCCCCGAGGGCTTTTATGAATGAATCCGGAGTATACTCTCCAAGATCTGTTACAAGCCTCGAATACCCGTGGATCTTAACACGGTTCTCTGCGAAGATTACTGCCATGAACCTTTCAGCCTCTGCAGTAATGGTTCCGTTTTCCCTTCGCTTTGTTGCAACGTTTACAGATGATTTTGCCCTGTGATGGCCGTCTGCAATGTATAATGCATCGATCTTTTCAAACATCCGGATAATCTTTTTCAGTTCTTCCTCGCCGGATATCCTGAATACCTCGTGAACTACGCCGGTATCCATTTTTACTATGGAGTCAGGCTGTCCTTCGGGGATAAGAGATTCGATATACTGGAATACATCGCCCGGGTCCCTGTAGAGGAGAACGACGAGTCCTGTGTGGGTGTTCGTAACATCGATGTGTGTTGTCCTGTCGATCTCTTTGTCGTAACGGGTCAGTTCATGCTTCTTTATTTTATCATTGAGATAGTCGTCAACCGATACATTGGCAATGAACCATGTGTATATACTTCCTCCCTTTTTGACCCTGTAGAGGTATATCCCGGGTTTTTCGTCCTTTACAAGGAGGCCGTCTGCGATCATCGAATTGAGGTTTTTCTTCGCTTCTGCGTAGACCTCTTCAGATTCGGCAGGCGCATTGGGGAGGGCAGCGTCGGAGCGTATTACCTTCATGAAGGAGTCGGGGTATTTCTCTATGCATTCCATCGCCTCTTCCCGGCTAACAACATCGTAAGGAACCGATGCGATATTTCCGGCATCTTTTTCTGCAGGTCTGATTGCAGGGAAACTGAATATTTTAACCATAGTTAGAGATCCTCTTTTGGGTTTTTCCTGATTTTCCTAATTATTATATTGTTAACTCTAATATGACTATCCGACCAATAATATATGCAATATGTCCCTGATGGCATGTTGCTCCAGATAACCGATGTAATATGAATATTGATAATATAGAAATAACACGTGCCGGACTTACGGATATCCCGGAAATAGTCGGGATCGAAAGGAATCTTTTCCCCGATCCATGGGACGAGCAGGGTTTCCGCGACGTTCTTTTCTACTATTCGAATACCTTCTTTACTTTGAGGAAGGACGAAAAGATACTGGGGTTTGTGACCGCCGGGATCGAAGATACATCCGAGGCGGTGTACGGCCACGTGATGAATCTCGCCGTAATCCCTGAGTTTCGGAAGATGGGTCTGGGCGGCCGGCTGATGCAGAGGATCGAGTACGAGTTCCTTGTCTGCGGTGCGGAAGGTTCACAGCTCGAAGTCCGGGTTTCAAATGACGCTGCAATCAGTTTCTATAAGAAACTCGGGTACTCGCAGGTTATGGTTATCGGGGGATATTACAACAACGGCGAGGACGCTGTGTTGATGATGAAGTGGTTTGAGTAGAAATTGCATTTGAATATAAATTGAAATGTCTGAAGGGATGGGCAGGCATCTCCCTCCTGCTCCAAAATATTTGTAGAGAGGCTGCCCGGGAGGGCAGAATTATCGCGATAGCGCAAAGCCCTGAGGTCAGGGCGTGTTCGCGAAGCGAACTTGCGCAAGGGTTGCCTGTGAATTGAATTTTATTATTCTTTAGAAGGGAGAGGGATTCTCCCCCTCCCTTCAACCCACCCCCTGCTGGCGATAGGGGCTGCCCCGTCAGGGGCTTATGCCTGAATAGATTCCAAAAAAAATCCAGAATTGTGTGATACTCAGCCTTTAATTATCCT
>CAZPHR010000150.1:0-3211 GCA_964586475.1 uncultured Methanomicrobiaceae archaeon | reverse complement strand
GAACGTCATATGCCCCCCCTGCACCGCAGTGATCCGCATCGCCGTGTGTTGTGATTATATATTTCAGTTTACCGTCCGGATCAAGCCCGTAATACTCGAAAAGCTTATGTGCATCCTTTACGTAGATTCCGTAACCGGTGTCTATCATTACCATCTCTTCCGGGCTGTCGAAGAGGAATATGCTTCCTCCGCCGGGAAGCTGGAAGCAGAAGAGCGTCAGTATATCGGAGATCCGGATCTCCTGGACGTCGGCGTAAAATCCGTTTCCTGTCGTTGCCTGCAGGTATTCGCCGCACCTCAGGTAGTTGTCAAAGACCTCTTCCGGGTCGTTTCCAAGGTGCATCAGCTCCTGGACGGTGTGATTTATATCCTTCAGGAAGTCCATCAGGAGCTCTTCGTCATCGTCATCTTCGAGATAATTACGGATCTGCTGTGCAAATCTGACGTAGAATATCGTTCTGTCGAGTGATTCGCCGGTAACATCATATTCGAGGATCTCGATCGGGTAGGTCTCTCTAAGGGCGTTCATCAGCTCTTCGGCCTTCTCCGTCTCGCCAAGGACCAGGCTTACCGTCACCATATCGGGCATGCTCCCGGTATCGTCGAAATCAATCGAACTGATCGCCGCCTTCGATTCTGAGGTAATTTTAAGGAATTCAAGAAGAGCACCGCTTATATGCGGGATCCTGACCTTGAATTTAAGGAAGGGCAGGCTCCTGATAGAGGTTCTCAGAAAGCCGTTTGAGATGAGCCTCTCCCTTATTGAATAATAATCTTCACTATTGCAGGTGACCTCGATGAATGCCGTATGCGGATCGATCTGCCTGTCATAATGGATCCTGTTGATGTTGCCGTGATTCTCGAATATGATCTCTGAGGCTGTCTGGAGTGACTGCCGCGTATCGGGGATATGTGCCACGAATGAGTACCTGTTCATGCAATTCCCCACTTATCTGACAAATGCGGGCATCAGGATATATGCAGCCCAGCCGATGTATTCTCTTCCGTAGGCAAGATATTCGTCCTGTATTCTCTGGAAATAGCTGTATACTTCATCCCTTTCCGGATGATCAGGATTGTTTATGATCCACGAGATGCAGTTCTCCCAGATCGAAGATTCATACTCGTCCCATTCATCCTCTGAGGAGCGGATCACCCTGGTAACATCAAATCCGTTGTCCCTGGCAGACTGGAGTATCTCGTACTCTGTCATTATCTCAGGCCATTCTCTTGAAAATTCAGCTGCAACCGAGTCTTTTTTCCAGTATCTTTCACCAATGATGATTATTCCGTCAGGGTTGAGGAAATCCTTCATTGATGATATTGCACTGGCAACACCGCCCCAGATCTGCGATGCACCGAATGAAACAGCCACGTCATAGGTCTCGTCTTCAGGCTCATATGAAGAGGCATCTGCAAGAACAACCTGAACCGTCTCTGAAAGCCCGATATCTGCGAGGAGTTCTCCTGCATTTGAGCAGGCTTCTTCCCTGATCTCTATTCCTGTCCCGGAGATGCCAAACGAACGTCCCCATATTCCAAGTACCGCTCCGTTTCCGCATCCGAAATCGATGACTTCTGTTCCTTCTGAAAGGCGTGCCATCTCTCCTACCAGCAGGGCTTTCTCCTGGGATAAGGGGTTCATTATAGCCAGGGGTCCCTGCGATATCGTTACAAGATCCTGAAAATTCATGTGTTACCGACCACCGGAAGGAAATCCGGTTAAATGTTGATTATAAATTGGTCATTAATACCCATTTATGTTATGGTAAACTCTGTTATTTTTCCATGAAAGGGCAACAGGTACGGCTGAAGAAATGAATAATGCAGGGGGGCAATGGTAAAAACCCGGTTATTCTCTCTTAATAGGTTTTTAGGGACAAATCTCCCCTCAATGTCGTCAATTAGGACGATTTCAGGAAATAAATTGTTAAATCTCAACTTATGGTCTTTAAATCAATTATTGGTGATAAAATGACCTTTAAATTAAAAAGGAACATAATTATATTTATAACTCCAATGATCTGAACTATGAAGAAGACCCTGGGACGGATTATTGGAATACTTGCCTTTTTAATCATCGTATTCTATCCTGTGGATCCGTCTGCCTTTCCCGTTGAGGCAAAATATGCCGCGGCGGTAACGGCCCTGATGGTTGTCTGGTGGATTACGGAGGCAATCCCGATTCAGGCAACCGCACTTGTCCCGATTGTTTTATTCCCGCTGCTGGGGGTGCTCACCCCGGCACAGGCATGCGGGGCATACGGGGACAAGGTTATTTTCCTCTTTATGGGTGGTTTTATTATTGCAATGTCAATGCAGCGCTGGGGTCTGCATGAACGAATTGCACTGCATATTATCAACAGAACCGGATCCTCACCGCGGCGGCTGATTCTCGGCTTCATGATTGCAACCGCATTTCTGTCGATGTGGATATCAAATACTGCAACCGCGATGATGATGATCCCGATTGCTATTGCGATTATCGCTACGATTCTCCCGAATATCGAGACCAAACTCGAAGAGATGGATCTAAAACAGCGGAACTTCTCCGAGTGCATAGTAATATCCATCGCTTATGCAGCGACTATAGGCGGTATGGCAACCATCATCGGAACTCCTCCAAACGGCTTTTTTATTGCCCAGATGGAGGCGATATTCCCTGCCGCACCGGCAATCGATTTTTCAACGTGGATGCTCTTTGCTCTCCCTCTCTCCTGCATCTTCCTGCCGGTTGGCTGGTTGTGGCTGACGTACGGGGTGTACAGGGATCTTCCTGAAAGGATTTCGGCCGGAAAAGACATCATCACCGAGAAGATATCCGCACTCGGGAGCATGGGTACTGGAGAGAAATGGACCCTTGCTGTCTTTGCAGGAACAGCTGTTGCATGGATACTCCGTTCTGAAAAGAATATCGGGGATTTCATAATTCCCGGTATCAACACGTTTCTTCCCGGGGTGGATGATTCGACAATAGCAATAGCCGGTGCGATCCTTCTATTCCTTCTTCCTGTAAGCAGGGCAGAGGGTATCTACACGATGAACTGGGAATGGGCGAAGAAGATACCATGGGGAATTCTAATTCTCTTTGGTGGCGGAATCTGTCTTTCAAAGGCGTTCATAGCAAGCGGACTGGCCAACGAGATTATCGAGAGGCTCGGGTTCATACACACCATTCATATAGTCATTGCAGTTCTGATCGTTGCAATTC
>CAZPHR010000149.1:0-3232 GCA_964586475.1 uncultured Methanomicrobiaceae archaeon | reverse complement strand
CCGGCGGTGAAACCCGACGACTTCGCCCGCCCTGGGCACATCTTTCCCATTCGCGATGTGAACGCATCGCCTTTGAAGAGAAGGTTGACCTGCCAGGGTGTGAGTTTTTTGTCGGGAACTGTGCTCAGGTACTTGGGCACAGTGAACTTCTTTTCCCTGCCGACCCTGATATAGAGTGCGACCAGCAGGAACGGTGTTAATAGGGCAAATATTTTTCCAATTGCAATAATTGTGTTCCCGACTGCAAACCCGAGATCATAGCCGCTGTTTGCCGACTCCGTCTTTTCGATTACCCCGCTCACGTAATTCCTGTATCCCGGAACCGTATCCGCGGCTTCGGGTGCAAGCAGCATCTCAACCTCGATCATCTGGTTTTCAGGGGAACTGCCGGTGATTATGTACCTGCCGTTTTCGGCAGTGACATCATAGCCGGGCGGATGGGTGAAGACCTTTGTGATCATTCCGGAGTCAAGGACTATTCTGACATTACTGTACGGGATGTGATCGGATGCAAACATCAGGCTGATGTGGGCTGCCTCTTCGTCATACTCGATCGGCGGATAGATGTTGTACGTATATTCGACAATATACTGCCCGCTGCTGAAGTAACCGGTATCGACGATGCCCGCTTCGTTCGGGTATGCCTTTTCGATTATAAATTCTTTCAGGCTGCTGCTGTCAGAGTTGAAGAGATAAACCTCTCCGGTTTCTGTTTTGATATATCCTGCGGTGTTTTCAGGGAGTTTTACATCTGTAAGCTCGATATGGGCACCGTCGTATTTATCTTTCGAGCTTACTGCGGAGAAGAGCGGTGCGGCCCATACACGGTAGAGCATCCGGTAATCGCCGGAGTACCTGACGTTATAGACATATCGCTCGGTGAGAGTGCCGTCATCTTTCCACGTGACCTCGTATGAATCGACAATGAGATCCCCGCTGTAATCAGGAGTCCCGGATTCGATCTGTCCGGGAATGAAGAATGCGGCAACTCCGATCAGCAGTGTCACAATAAAGATTATTGCGATCTGTAACTTTTCTTCCATATTGCGACCTTAATCAGAATTCGATCTTCGGGGCCTTTTCGAGATTTTCGTCCTCGAACTCGAGATAGTCCAGCTTTTTCATGTGGATCATGTTTCCGACGATGTTTGAGGGGATGGTCTCGAGCATGGTGTTGAACTCCTGCGAGATGTTGTTGAATGTGTAACGGTGTCTTGCGATCTCGTCTTCGAGATCCTTTATCGAGCCCATGAGATCTTTTACAGTCTCAGAGGTCTTTAAGTCAGGGTAGTTCTCCATGACTGCAAAGAGTCTTCCGAGAACCGATCTCGACTCCGCCTGGATTTCATTCAGGTCGCCGACCCCTGCGTTTCCGACACTGCTTCGCATCTTTGTAACCGATTCGAGAGTCTCCTTCTCGAAGCTGGCATAGCTTTTGACCGATCCGAGGAGCTGGTCGATCATGTCGAGACGCTTCTTCATTGCGACCCTGATCTGGCCGAGCGTCGCCTCGGAGGCGTTTTTAAGACTGAAGTACCTGTTGTAGATGCTGACGAACCAGAGGACCAGCACTATTATTACAAGGATTATTATTCCTGGGATTATGTATTCCATCATTTGAGATCACTTCTTTTTTGTTACAGGATATTTTGTGTTTTTGGGGATTTAAAAGGGTGGGGGGTGGTGGACTGCAGTTTTCTCAATGAAATTATATAAAATTGTGGGAAATAATTCCAATTATAAACTTTCCAATTTGGAATCATTTTCCATTTCATCATTCATTTTCATCATTTGTTTTGAATGAATGTTATAAAGGTCTTCCATTTTTTTTCTTAGTTCATCATTCCTAAATGGAGCAATGTAGCCATTTTTCCTTAAAAATCCTTTACAATGTTTTTTGAACTCTTGATTATATTTGTGATTCATTTTTAAGAAAGAAAAATGGATTTTATAATTAAATCCTTCCGAATCTATTTGGATAATCTCGCTATATTCTCCTTTTATTTTATATTCCTTTTTCAAAACTTTTTGAACAATTTTTTTTTCTTTTTTTCCTTTTAAAGATTTTAAGCACAGATCATGAACATATTTCCTGTTTTTTTTGTCGGAAAAAAAGAGAATATCAAGAGCATTTAATATCTGTAACTTATTTAATTGATCTATATCTGATTCATTATCAATTTCTATAACTGAATTAATTTCTTCTTTTATTTCATATGCATTTTGATGGTATAGGAGGAGAGCTAATTTGCTATTTAATGGACATAATATTTGAAGACCTGGAGATAGAATTCCAATTAAATTATATCCTTTTAATTTAAGGTAATTATTTTTTACAACAGGAGCATCACTTGAAATAAATGGATTTTCTGTTTTATTTTTTAGCAATATGGTTTTTAAATCTAATAATCCTATAGTTGAATACATGGAAATGGCAATGTTGTATTTATAGAATTCTGGCATTTTAATTTTTATAGAATCAATTTCTTCAGGAGTGTATTCTTTAATCTCGTTTTGACTCTTTAAATAAGGTTTAAAATAGGTTTCAGCAAAGAATTCGACAAAATTATCTGCAACATTTTTTGACTCTTTTGTACGTGCGGATTGTAGCAATAAAAACCAGTATAGATCAAATAAATCCTTTTCTTTTAAAGATTCTATTGATTCATTTTCAATAATTTTTTTAATGACTTTGGAATGTTTTTGTTCGCTTTCTGCAAAAGCAGCTTCGTATTCTGGATCTTTTCCATAAAAATAAGTCCCTTGACAAGTTGATTTTATTGGGCTTAATTGACATTGCTCAGATTTAAGAACATAGATCCATAATTGTTTTTGATCTTCTGAAAAATTTTTCAAATAAAATTGAGGAATATAATGTTGTTTTTTATTTTCTGCCATTTTAGTCAAATTCTAAATTAGAATACATATTATAAGTATTTTTTATTTATTTGGAAGCTGCCCGGAAGGGCAGCATTATCTTTAGTGCAAAGCCCTGAGGTCAGGGCGTGTTCGCGAAGCGAACTTGCACAAGGGTTGCCTACCGAAGATCTGTCGTTTTTTAGAGTTAAATTTTAATTAGAGTATATTAAGGGAGGGGGATTCCTCCCCTTCTATAGCGATAGGTCGCCGCTGGGATGGGCGAGCATCCCTCCGGCTCCGAAATAATATTATCATGAAATAGAAGGTTTTCTCCCCCGGTCGAGGCAACCGAAGGGCTGTCGCCCTTTCGAAA
>CAZPHR010000148.1:0-3263 GCA_964586475.1 uncultured Methanomicrobiaceae archaeon | reverse complement strand
CCAGTCGATCATCGTCGAGAGACCTTTGTCGTGGATGGTAAAGGTCATCGGTGCACCGACACGTGAACGCTTCATGCGCTGGTCGTGATCGAAAGCACGCCACTCGGGACCCCTGTCGATGAATTCCTCTTCAAGAACAAGACCACAGTTCTGGCACGTGAGTTCGGCACGCTCGTAATCGTGGATGAGCTGCCTGCTTCCACACTCGGGACAGACGGTCTTTGATGACTCTTCCTTCTTCTTCTGCTCTTTCTCAACCTGGGATGTACGGCTTTTAAGAGCTTCTCTCTGACTCTGAAGCTGTTTTAATTTTTCAATTTCCTGCATAATGATTCACCAGAATGAATTATTTTGTGTATAATTTTTCTCCGATTGTTCGATCGTCCGACTTTTCGCACCATATTACTGCATACGGTGATCTGATATTTCCAAAGATCTCGATAAGCTTTCCTGCTTTTTTGAGCCGCTTGTCTATGATGTTTGCATGCAGCGGCGGCAGCTGTGCCGCATCACATTTTGCAACGATCATGTGTTCATTTAGTATATGCTGAACAATTCCGGCTAATTTCAAAAGACACATCCTGAAAAACTGATCAAAAAGTTTCGTAACCTATATATGTTGATTGTTATTTTATTTAAAGGTTGAGATAATCCTTATATATTTGTTATTTGCTGAGAATCGATTTGACAATTGCATCTGATAAAACTTTATCTGCGGCGTCCCTGTTCATTCCTGCGCCCAGTGCAACGGCTTTGCGCGCTTCTTCTGTCATCAGGTCTCCCGGTGAATGCGTATCCGAATTTATCACAACTCCACACCCGGTTGATTCGGCGATCCTGTATACGTGGCCGTTTGTCCTGTTGTGCCCTCCTCTCGAGGTAATCTCCAGGAATATTTTGTTATTTTTGGCCTGCAATGCATCTTCTTCCAAAATAAGGCCGGGATGGGCGAGTATATCCACATGTTCACATGCACATGCGGCTGCATTTGTGCCTTTCGCGACCGGTTCGACGACTGTTTCCCCGTGTACGATTACAATCTCAGCTCCCTCATTCTTTGCAAACCTTGCAAGTTCGGGTATCTCCCGTGGCGGGACATGTGTGATCTCCACTCCGGTTACCAGGCGGATTCCATATTCTTCTGCAGACTTTCTGACAGACTCTGCCATCTTTATTACCTGCGAGATATTCGACCTGTCGGCATGATCCGTTATTCCGATGGTTCCGTACCCGAGAACCCCGGCCCTCCGGATCAGTTCTGTGGGGATCAGTTCGCCGTCCGAATGAATTGTGTGCGTGTGAAGATCGTACATGCTGCTTACTTCCTTCCTGCCAGTATGTCTGCAACCTTCTTTATCAGGATCTCCTTGGAGCCCTTCCATGACACGATGATCCTTCCGCCCTTTTCCGTCCAGTGGCCGGGGTGCTTGCTCTCCTCCGTCCTGCCCTTAAGTCCTAATTTTTTTGCGGCTTTATAGATGTCCTGGGTATCGGGTTTGCTGACTCCTGCGGATACCGGCACCCTTCTCCCCTCTCTTCTCTTCAGGTCCTTGTTGAAATAGCAGGGGTAAAGGATTCGTTCATCTTCCATGATCAGTGTTTGATCAGTGAACCTAATAACAGGTATGATCATATTTTTATTCATGCATCATGTTGATGTGAGTATTGAGAAGGATATTTTTGAGGCTAATAACAGGCTCGCACACAGGAACCATCATCTCATGAAGGATAACGGGGTTCGTGCATTCGATCTTCTCGGGGCCATAGGTTCGGGTAAAACGTCTCTTATCGAGAGGATGGTGCCGGAACTTGAAAAAAGAGGGCTTAAAACCGGGGCTATTGCAGGAGATGTCTGGGGCGATGACGACTTCCAGAGAATTCTTGCAACCGGTGCTGCGGCAGTCAATGCAAATACCGGGAAGGAATGCCACCTGGATGCACACCTGGTCGAACATGCGCTCGAACATCTCCCGCTCGATGAGATTGATGTTCTCTTTATTGAGAATGTCGGAAACATGGTATGCCCCACCGACTTTGCCCTTGGTGCGGAGAAGCGGATAGTGGTTGTAAGTACGACCGAGGGCGACGATGTCGTCAACAAGCATCCGATGATGTTTAGGGGCAGCGATATCGCAGTTATCAACAAGGTTGATCTGGCCGAATATGTCGGCTGTGATGTTGATCGGATGGTCGGGGACATTTCAAAGTATAATCCTGTTATGCCGGTTTTTAAGACGAATCTTAAGACGGGAGACGGGATATCCGGCCTTTTGGATGAAATCCTGAAATGAAAAAAATTTCACACTTTGCGGTGGAGTTAAATAACTAAAAATTGAATATATATAGCACTTCAGTTGACTGTGGAAAACCGGAAATGGTTTTTCTGTTAGCGAGATTGTAACAATATTAAGGTGTATCAATGCTTTGGCAAGGAAGATCTGTAAGAAAATCAACTGGCGGTCGTATCCGTCTTGTCCGTGGTAAGAGAAAGATCGAAGTGGGAAGATCCCCGGCTGAGACCCACATCGGTGAGGTTCGTCTCAGAAAGATCAGGACCCACGGCGGCAACCTCAAACTGAGAGCACTTCGTGCACAGTATGCAAGCGTCTCCAACCCGAAAACAGGTGAGACAAAGAAGGTAATGATTGAGACTGTAGTCGAGAACCCGGCAAATCCAAACTATGTCCGCCGTAATCTTTTAACAAAGGGCGCAATCATCAAGACCGAACTTGGAAATGCAAGGATTTTATCAAGACCTGGTCAGGACGGTGCAATTAACGCCGTACTGATTGAATAATCTTTTTCTCACATTAACGGAAACGTTAACATTTTATCTGCCGCTAAAATCGCTATGCGGCCTTTCATTCATCGTTTTGGGACCCTTCGTTTCACACATGTTTTTATATGTACCACACCCAATTCTGTACTCATGCGCAGAATATATCATCGCTTCCCTCTCAGGTGTGATCTGGATTTCGAAATAGAAGAGCCTTTTATGGATATTATTGAAAGAATAGCCCGCTTTGACAGTTCGCATATTACCAAAAAAGTCGGGGAACAGTTGCCACAATACCTGATCCCTTTTTATCATCAGGGGCAACAACCACGCATTTTCGATGCGACCAGAAATGACGGCAACATCGACAACGGACAACGGGTTTTCGATGCGACCGGAAATGACGGCAACATCGTAGAGACGCAAGATCTTACGTCTCTGCAAATATGCATTATTTATGTAAATCCATCAAGGCTTTATAGATCCT
>CAZPHR010000147.1:0-3275 GCA_964586475.1 uncultured Methanomicrobiaceae archaeon | reverse complement strand
GAAAGGTAAATTTAGCAATAAGTGGGAGATTAAACAATAAGATAATCACAGCCCCTATCGCAAGTGAGAAATTAAAAACTAATAATACGCATAGAAGAGGCAGGATATGATAATAGAGCTCGATGAAAATGATAAAATCCTTTTAGATAATATGGGATTTGGCCCCGGTGAATATCCTGCAGAAAAAGGGAATCTTAATGACTTTGGATTCCCATCCAAGAAAGAAGACTTTAAATTGCATATCTTTGAGAAGGAAGGGAAGCTGTTCGCTGAATTCCCTGACAGTATTGAACCGGCATACAAAGGGAATGTTTTGGATCTTGTTGCAGGCGAAGACATCAGCGGCGCTCTGGCAGGCAAAATCATTGCATATTTCGTCTGACCCCGACTATTCTTTTTGATACTCCATTTTCAAGTAGAAGCTTTAAAAAAGAAATTCAATACACCTTTTTTCCTCTATCAAAAAATATTTCTTATCAGAGAAGAAATAAAGAGATATGCAGAATATCAAAGTATCTAACGCCGTATATGATGAGATACTTGCACGCAAAAAACCCGGAGAAACAATCAGTAAAACCATAGAAAGGGAGCTAAAACCAGTTAAAAAAAGTGCGGCAGTTATGGAACTGGAAAGATTAAGGAAAGAGCCGGGATCTAAACTTTCAGTTGTTGAAAAAAGATTAGGACTCTAACAGGACTTAATCCAATTGTGATACTCTTTTTCAGTCATAATTTTTAAAACAGACGCATATCTGTTAGGCTTGATTCCTTCAATAACATAGATTACAACGTGTTTTCCAGGAACATGCAACCGCCAGTATCCTTTACAATTTCCTTTCAGTTCATGTTTATTACATGAGTTAATATTGACATACAAATATTCATCAAGGCATTTTTTGATTTTATCAATGATATTCTTTTTAATGGAAGGATTCTTTTTAAGATATGCTTCTACACTTCGTTTTATCTCAATTTCTGCCATAATATACCACTGAAATATCTTTAAATCTCTTTTAGGTGTCCTCTGAAATCATACGAATGTCAAAACCTCAGGGTTGTTTAAAAATATACTCTTTGATCCTGGTCAGTCCTAACATCTCTTAAACAATCCCTTTTGGTGTAATCGCCTTAAGATTATCGAAAGTGTCTTCACAACCCCCCCAAAACCTCCCCGACCTTCTCCCCAAGAGAGACCTCCGCCGGCAGATTGCTGACCCTCTCCTCAGACACTTTGAGAATCTTCAGCAGGGAAAGCTGCACAAGCCGCTTATGAAAACTCGTATATCCGATCTTTAAACTGTCTTTAACAACCGCATAAAGGTCCCGTGTGGTCATAACCCCGCCATTTCTGATGATCTCTCCCGCAATAATCTTTAAAAAATCCAGCTCTGCCGGCGAAAGGGAACCAAGAGCATCCTTCAGACTAAACATGGTCGAAGAAAGGTCAGGAACATCCTCCATCAAAACATTCTTCCGGGCCGAATCCTCAGCACTCTTAACAGACTGCCGCAGAAGAGACAGGCCTAAACGGACATCTCCCCCGGCCTCCGTCCTGCCGGCAATCAAGTCTAAAACTTCATCGGGCATTACCCCCGGATAAAGGCCTCCCTTAACCCTCTGTTGGAGGATCTCCTTAACCTCATCAAAACCATAGGGCGGATAATAGATCCCCATCGGGTGAAAAACGGACATCACCGAAGGGTCAAGAGTGCTTAAAAACCCAGGCTCCATATTCCCCACAGTTCCGACAACTCCTATCTTCGCACCCGGAAACTCCTCATAAATTCGTAAAAGAAGATAGAGGATGTCATTGATAGTCCTTTCATAGACCAGGTAATTCATATCATCCAGACAGACAATCGCAACCTTCCGATTATCCGCCAGGTAATTTCCAATCTCATTGTATATTCTCCGGAACGCAACACCCGAAGTTGGGGGATAATGACCGAAGATCTGGTTATAGATTGTTGCAAAGACTGAAAACCGGGCCTTGTCGTCCTTGCAGTTCACATAGACCGGTACAACTCTCTTACTCTCCTTCTCAATCTCTGAAAACAAGAGTCGGACCGAGGTCGTCTTCCCCGTCCCGGGAAGGCCGCGTAGGATCGTGTGCGCCGGCGTGCAGCCCCGAAGTGCTATTCGAAAATTGCATGCAAGCTGCTGCAGCTGTTCATCGCGGAAATCAAACTGTTCCGGAACATAAGTTAGTTCAAAAAAATCAGGGTCCCTGAAGAGAGTCTGGTCCCCCATTAATAGATTCATCTTCATCTTTTTGAATTGAGTGGAGGGATTATAAGGGTGGATTATGTGGGTTGTGAAAGTGGATAGTTGCAAAACACTTTAACCCCCCATACAACTCCCGGTTGTCCGGCCGGCGCTTTAACGAGTCTTATTCTGAGATCTTCAAAACCTCGTCTCTGAGGCCTTTTAGTTTATTCTGAATAATATCCCAGATTAAATCATTATCGATTCTAAAATAGGCATGGATTAAAACATCGCGGAGTCCTGCAATGTTCCTCCAGTCAACTGAGGGGTGTTCCGATTTAATATCTTCAGGTATCTTCTTGACGGCCTCGCCAATCACAAGGAGATTTTTTATGACCGCATCGATGCACATCCTGTTTGAGATGAAATCATCATAATCAATCCCTGAGGTATAGTCCAGAATGCTTTCCACCGAATCTATGATATCATCCAGATAGAGGTCTGTATCACGTGACATAGACTACTCCGCTCATGACGTTTTCACGGATATGAGGATTCAGGCCATCATATGTCACGAGATCGACCCTCCTTTCAAAGAAGGATTCGAGAAAGTTTTTCAGGCCCATATAATTGTCAAATGTCTTTTCACCGGGCAAAAATTCCACGAATATATCTATATCGCTGTCCGGCTTCTCCTCACCTCTTGCAAAAGACCCGAATATACCGATCTTCTTAACACCGAAACTACGCCTGATTACAGTTTCGTGTTCCTTTAATTTTGCAACCGGGGAAAAGTTCATGTTACAGGGATCTATGTCATAAAATAATATATAACCTGCTAAAAAACACTTTCACCCCCCATCCCCTTCCCGGTTAAATACACCACAACATAATCTTTGATCGTCCCCGGTCGGGAAAAGATGTAGGACATTTCTCACAACTCCGAACTTCTCATGCCAACCGGGCCAGAAAGCTCAACCGGACCAACTCGTTCCCTAAAAAATGGTCAATATTCCGGCCGGGACACGCCCCAATACAATGAGATCACCTAAAAATTCTATTTTTTCTCT
>CAZPHR010000146.1:0-3320 GCA_964586475.1 uncultured Methanomicrobiaceae archaeon | reverse complement strand
AAAGGTTCTGAGATAAAGAAGCTGTTAAGTAATTAAAGCTCAGTTTAGCTAATCCGCCCATAACCAATGAAGCAAATAGGATTTTTAGAAATGAAATGCTAATTTGCTTCATGCCGAATGATCCTATCTTTTTTCCTTCGACATAGATATCGCCGCATCTTCCCTCTATGTATGCAGGATCGGATGAGTCCTCAACCGTATATTCGAGATCAAGCTCCCTGAGCAGGACGTCTGCAGCCGAATAGATCTCGGTGAAGTCTGCTTCGGTGTGCATTATGACAGCTGCCGCCTTTTGGAACGTTTCTCCGGATTCGACAACGTCGCCTGCTGCAAAGAGTCTCTGCGGAAGTTCCCTGTGCTGGTTCAGTTTAAGGGTCTCCATCAGGAGAGGGAGAATGTCGGTCCTGACAAGTGTGTGCTCCTCTGAAATCGGGTGCATCAGTGGCAGGGCTTCAGGTTTTCTCTCTCTCTGCATGTAATCGAAGAGGACTCTTTCGTTGGAGAGCGTAAACGGCATCATCTCCAGGTAACCGAGCCCTGCCATAATTTCCCTGACTGTTCCGAGATTCTTCTGGACAGGATGCTCTTTTCCGATGGTAAATGTCGGCGGAAGTTCCGCAGGGACGTTCTCGTACCCGTATGCGATCGACACGTCCTCATAGATGTCCCAGTCATGAAGGATGTCCGACCTGTAGCAGGGGATCGTGACCTTTACGTGGGACTCCCCGTCGGCAACTGCTCCAAACCTCATCTTCTCAAGCAGTTTTGCCATCTCCGCGGGTGTCAGCGACAGGCCGAGGAGTTTGTTGCAGGCGGGAACATCAACTATTCTCTCCGAGGGCGAGAGGTCAGGCATAACCGTCCCGCTGACGTTCACCGCTTCGATTCTGCCTCCTGCTTCCGCCATAGCGGTGCATATGATCTTAACGGCGGTCATGACCGCCCTCTCGTCCGTTCCGGTGCAGTCGAGAAGTATGTTCTTTGTATCCTTCGTGACTCTCGTAAGCTCCCCGTTAATTATTGGAGGGAACGAGAGTACCTTGTCATCCGCATCGACGATCAGCGGAAAGAGGGGCTTGTCTTCGACAAGGTGAGCATAATCGACGCCTTTCGGGTGCTCCTTCAGCATCTGATCCATAGTCATTTCGTTATCGAAATCAAGTGGGATGAACTTCCTGTCGCGGGGCGATGCGATGTAGCTGAACGGTGCCTTAACCTTATCGAGGTCGTGGACGCCTATGGCTACCTTCGCCCTTCCCCTTCCGACGGCCCAGTGAAGCGACTCCTGCAGCCCCATCAGGCATTCGATCGATTCGTCATCGAATGAGATGTTCCTGATTATAGCCGAACCGAGGAAAGGACGGATATCAGCCAGTTTCGGGTCGACGGAGAAACCGGTATCCCCGGGTTCTACTTTGTATCCGGGCAGGCCTGTCTCGATCTCCAGGAAGCCCCGCATCGCCCTTGCAACTCCCTCGACAGAGAACAGGTCCGGTCTGTTGGGGAAGAACTCGACATCGATCTGCTCTTCTTCGATCCTTTCGACATCCGATCCCATCATCGGAAGCCGGTCGATGATCTTTTCCCTGTCCGCTCCGGTGAGCCTTTCGAGATATTTGTAGGGTAGTTTAATGACCGGCATCTCAGTACCTCCTGCTCCTTGCTATCGGTTCGTTCCTCACCCAGTCGACATCGCTCTTGTAGAGCTGGCGGAGGTCCTTTAAGCCCATCTTGAGCATGGCGACCCTCGATGCGCCGAGACCCCATGCAAGGACAGGATATTTAATTCCCCAGGGAGCAGTGACCTCCTCCCTGAATATACCCGATCCGCCGAGTTCGACCCATCCGAGGCCGTCTACCCAGACCTCGGGCTCGATCGAGGGTTCGGTGTAAGGGAAGTATCCCGGCCTGAAGCGGACGTCTTCGAACCCCATCTTCTGGTAGAACTCCTTTAAAAAGCCCATCAGGTGGCGGAGGTTGACGTTCTTGTCCATAACTATCCCCTCGAGCTGCTCGAATTCCGGTGTGTGAGTCGCGTCTATCGCTTCACGCCTGTATACCCTGCCGATGCAGAATGCCTTTACAGGCGGTTCCGGATTCTTCATCAGGTGCTGGATGGAGAGTCCGGTGGTATGAGTCCTGAGGACGCACTGCATCGCCTTCTTCTCCTTCCATTCGCCTCCCCAGCCGGTGGATGTGGTATCTCCCCCGTGGAGGTGCAGGTCACGAATCTTCGTGGAATCAGGAGGAAGCTCCTCCTCGAGGTCGAGGAAGAATGTATCCTGCATCTCCCGTGCCGGGTGGTCCTGTGGCTGGAAGAGGACATCGAAGTTCCAGAACGAACTCTCGACAATGCCGCCGTTCATCTCTGTAAAGCCCATCTCAAAGAGGATCTGGCGCATCTCGTCGATTAGCTGCTGGTATGGGTGGCTCTTTCCTGCATACACCCTCTTCGGGGTTTTGGTGCTGTATTTCCTGAGCCTGAGATTCTTCCACCCGCCTGTACGGATTTGTTCGGAGGTGAGTGTCATTACCTCCTGCCTCAGGTCAAGCCCGGATTCGACGAGATTCTCGCCACCAGGGGTTATCGAGATTGTGTGTGAAACACTTTCATTCTCCTCCGCGAGTTTTCTCTTCAGGAGCTCCTTTATTCCGGGGTGTCCCGGTACCGGGTTCAGCAGAGCCGATTCGTCTTCCCCTTCCGGTGCATCGCCTTTTTTAATTACGATGCCGTCTTTGATATCGGCCCAGCCCTTCTTTCGCAGCCAGCCGATCCCCAGCCTTGACTGGGGGTGCTTCTGCAGTTCGGCCATCGGGATCTCCAATTCAAAGGATTCGATCAGGTTCCTCTCTGGAAGTCCGTTTTTAAGGTATTCCTTTCCTTCTTCAGTGAGTTTGTAGGAGACCACGGTCTTCTTTTCAACAGTTGCAAGGCCCCTGTCCTGCAGTAACATTGCATACTGGACGACCGCATCACCGGTCGTATCCATGATCCTTGCAAGGTATTCCGCATCAGGCTCATGCATCGGTCCGAGAGTATCTTCGGTGGTGGTCTCGAGAATCTCGATGGCCTTTTTGATCGGCAGAAATGCGATATTCTTCGTCTCTTCAAGGATTTTGAGCGTATCTTTCAGGGGATTTATTGTATGGGCCCTGCTCTCACCTATTCCCTTCAGTGTCTCCCTGATCGGTTCGACTGCCTTCGAACGTGCAATCTCGGCATCCTTGAGCGGTTTTAAGACCGCAAGAAGTCTCTTTTCATTGTATGTAAGCTCCATTTCCGCTACACCTCCACCTTGTGCTCGCATTCGTCCATCTTC
>CAZPHR010000145.1:0-3326 GCA_964586475.1 uncultured Methanomicrobiaceae archaeon | reverse complement strand
CGTTGGTATCGAAGAAGATCGCCTCGTCTCCTCCCTTGTAGTTCGCCTCAATCTTGGCCATGATATTGTTGAGATAGTTCAGGCTCTTTACATTGGGCGGAAGTGCTTCTGCAGGGTTTCTCCTGACTGATACAGTAACTGCCTTCAGGCCCTTTTCGTAGAGGTCCCCGTACATAGCACCCCATGGAGCGGATATTATGAAAACAGTCGGTTTCGGGCATTTCCTCGGGTCGAGGCCGAGATCGCCTACACCTCTTGTAACGACGAGCCTGATGTAGGCATCGCTGTGTTCATTTCTTCTAAGGGTCTCAAGTGTTGCCTCAGCCATCTCTTCTTTTGTCATCCCTATATCGAGATCGATGGTTTTTGCAGAATCGTAAAGCCTGTCGAGGTGCTCGTTGAGCCTGAAGACTCTCCCGTTGTATGCCCTGATACCCTCAAAGATGCCATCCCCGTAGAGAAGGCCATGGTCGAAAACAGAGATTTTTGCCTCTTCCTTTGGAAGGAACTTACCGTCCAGGTAAATTATCATGAATCTATTTTCTTCCGCTGAAGTTAACTATTTTTTGATTTTTATTTTGTCTATATTGGGGCATGTTTCTCGGGGATCTGTGATTATTGGGCGTAAGCTCCCTGACGGGGCAGCCCCATGCTAAATTCGCTTGGCGAATTTACGCAATCAGGATTTTCCGGCCTGGACGCTACCCTTTTGGGTAATCCTGACCGGAAAGAAGTACATGAAAAAAACAATCAGTTTCATGATCTGAATGGGTAAAGAAAAGAAATTGGAGCGGGAAGGATGCTTGTTCATCCTTCCCGTGACTTATCGCAATCAGGGGGAGGATAATAGGAAGGGGGAATCCTCTCCCTCTCTTAAATAATATTCAAAATTTATCTTTTCATCCTGCAATTATCAACGAAATTGCCGATCATTCCTGCCGAACCCAGCGGGTGAAGATGCGTGTAGCTTCCCTGTGTCCGGTTCACAACTGCACCGTCGAATCCGCCGATTATCCCCGCACCACGGCTGAGCCTGTAACTGTAATGAGTGTCCTTCGAAAGCCTGACATCGGTATGGTGGAATTCATGACCGCTGAAACCGGCTTCTCCAAGAGGGCTTTTTGAATCGGATTCCCCTTTAACGTATCCGATAACTCTCTTCGACGGCATCGCAGTCCTCCCGTCAAAAACCCCGCACATTTCATAGCTTTTTTCCTGTTCGAGGCCGTTCCAGCCTGCTTTAAGCAAAAGTTCCCCGGTCAGATAGATCAGCCCTCCGCATTCGGCATATACCGGAGTCCCGTTGGCAGAGACCTCTGAAACTGCCTGCCTCATCCTGTCGTTGGATTCGAGTCCTTTGGCGAACATCTCCGGGTATCCGCCGCCAAGGATGTAACCGTCAGCGTCGGGAAGCCTGTCGTGGATTGGGCTGAATGTAACGACTTCGGCACCTTTTGCGCCGAGGATGTCGAAGAGGTCATTGTAATAGAAGTTGAAAGCCTCGTCGATCGCAACTGCGATCTTTACATCCTTCTCCTCCTTCTGTATGAAACTGTCCGGTACCCTGACCGGTGCCGGGGATTCACCTGCAATGTCAAGAAGTGCTTCAATATCAACATTTCTGCTGACTATCTCCTTTACAGCTTCAACCCGTTTCAGGAATTCATCATCATTCTTTCCCTCGAGGAATGGAATAAGGCCCAGGTGCCTCATTGTGAGTTTCATCTCTTCGCGCCGGGGTATCGCTCCAATAACCGGGATTCCTGTTGCAGTCTCGATTGCGGTCTTTGCCTTATGGAGGTGTTTTTCGCTGATGATCTGGTTGAGAATTACCCCTTTTATTCTTACATCAGGATCGTATGCACAGAAACCCATTACTATAGCCGCGGCACTTCTTGTAATGCTCCTTGCATCGACAACAAGGATGACATTCTGGCCCAGCATCTTTGCAACACTGGCGGTGGAGCCCGTGTCCGAAAGAGCCTCCGATCCCTCAAATAGTCCCCGGACACCTTCGATGACCGCCAGTTCCGCACCGATGCAGCCGTTTGTATAACTCTCCCTGATCTGTTTAGGTGTCATTACGAAGCTGTCGAGATTCCTGCAGGGTCTTCCGGTAACCGCGGTCAGGTACGACGGATCAATGTAGTCCATTGCAACCTTGAAGGTCTGGACGGTGAAGTCTTCCGACAGGATTGAGCTCAATGCCAGGGTTATGCTGGTCTTACCGCTGCCCGACCTGTCACCGGTAATAAGAAAACTTTTCATTCTTTATCAGATACTCCTGATTACATCTCCGAATTCACCCGGAACGATATCTCTTACTCCCAGGGTTTTCGGGTGGAGATCGATCTCGACAACCACATGATCATGTCCGAACTCCTTCAGAGGCTCCACCTGCCTCGGTCCGTTTGTCACTGAAAAAACCTCTATTCCTTCAAGATATTCGGGAGGGATTGCATGCGGCACACCTGTAATAAGTGTAAAATCAGGGTTTATCTCTTTTATGATCTCCCCCAGTCTGTCGCCATTTGCACCGTACTCGTCGAGTGCTCCACAGAGGACTGGATCGATTCCGGCGGATTTAATGCCTGAAAGAATTGTCTCAGCGTCCCTCCGTATCTTCGGAAGACCTCTCTGTTCGAGGTTAACTACGTATTTGATATCGGCACCCGGGCATTTTTCATACAGAGCGATCAGGGAATCGGCGAACATGTATGCAGTCTCCTTCTTTGCATTGAGTATTGCAATCCCCTTTTTCCCTGAGGCGGCGAGTTCAAGAAGTCTTCTGGCAGCAACGTGCTTCAGGTCTCCGCGTGAAGGCTGAACATATGGTTTGTAAGCAGCGCCTCTCTTTCTTTCCACCTCGTTTGCAGCCCTGAGAAGGGCTTTTTGTCTCTCAAGTTCATCCTCTTCGATCCAGCCGGCTGTAGCGGCAGGTTCAAGGGCTGCAATCACACCGTCGATGTTTTCCCTGAATCCTGCATGGATCTCAACGGCTATTGCAGGAGTTTTAATTCCTGAATCAATAATCGCAGCCTCCATGTCCTCGCCGATTATCATTGAAACACATGTTCCGACGACCGCTATTCTTTCAGGTTTGAACTCCTTTTCTGCATACCTGAGAACATCCTCAAGGACCTGCTGACCCCCGAAGATGAACTCGTTGTCTGCAAGCGAGGTCGTGAGCACCCTGAGGCCGTCCTCCTCGAGAAGGCGGGCATGTTTGAATGAACAGCCCGAGGGCCCGTGAAGGATTGCAAGATCCACTCCGAGATCCCTGACGGTATATAATGCGGCGACGATTGAGCTTGGTCTTGGCTGTA
>CAZPHR010000144.1:0-3358 GCA_964586475.1 uncultured Methanomicrobiaceae archaeon | reverse complement strand
GAGACATGCAGCAACAGCCTTCTTCTTCTTTGAGCTTGCCTGCCTTACACCGCGTGCAATGAACAGGAGGGCAGTGTCAATCCTGCGCTGCGGTGCGGTATCAACCGACTTTGGCACATTGATACCACCGTACTTGAGACGGACGGTCTCTTCACGGGGTCCTGCGTTTGCAATGGCATCAATCAGGACCTGAACAGGATTCTTCTTTGTCTTCTGGTTGATGATGTCAAAGGCGTCCTTGACGATACGTGTTGTAAGCTCTTTTTTGCCCGTGTTGATCTCTGTCTGCATGAGCCTGTTGATAAGGCGCTCTACAATGAACATATCGGATTTGAGGAACTGCTGCCCCTGCATTCTTCCACTGCAGTGCGGCACGATTGCTGAATCGATGCTCACGTAACGGACAAGGCCCGGATCATTGATCTGGACTTCTGACAGATCCCACTTGTTGAAGAGAAGGTAATTCGGACCCTCTTTCTTTTCAGGCTGAACCTGTTCTTCCATGTTTTCTTCAATCATTTCTTCTGCGCTCATGAGATCACCTGCGTGGCTTCTCCTTCTTTCCGATAACCATTTCACGGAGAGATACGTTGTTGACCTCGGTCACCTGATAGCGGACACCTGGAATATCTCCCTTTGAACGACCGAGACGTCCACCGATGCCTTCGATAGTGACCTCGTCGTGTTCATCGATGAAGTTGATGGCACCGTCGCCCACTGCAAAAGCGGTGACCTGTCGGCCGTTTTTGATGAGCTGTACACGGACACATTTCCTGATTGCCGAGTTCGGCTGTTTTGCCTCTACTCCTACTTTTTCAAGGACGATACCGCGGCCCTGTGGGGCTCCCTCCAGTGGGTCTGACTTTATATCAAGACCGAGCTGTTTTCTTGAATAGTTTGTGTCACGCCATCTGTTGTTCTTTGAATCGCGTTTACACTTTCTTGCTGCAAATTTTCCATTACCCAAATTTATTCACCTCTATGTGATCGATTTCACTAAGGCTGCCTCTTGTTTGTGCGCTATAAGCGCGTGAAATTGATATGATATGGCTATCGAGTAAATTCCCCAGATTACGTGAAATCGAGGCATTTTTCACGTAATTTGTCGGAAAACGGATAGATACCGATCCGCTGTCCTCTCCGCCGCTGCCACCTGATATCAGATCTCTTCACTTATTTAGTCCTGAACTCTATTAAAAGTATTATTCCTGATCTGAATGCATATGCGCGGCACACACTTCGGAAAGATCCGGTTATTGCCTTCGGAAGGATTGTACCCCTCTAGATCTCCCTTTTATCTATAGATTATTCACTGACCCAACGTTTACTATTATCTGCAACCTAAAATATAGTATACTGAATAAGGACCTGCTTAAATGTCAATGAAAATATATAAGGAGACCTATTTCGAAGCGAGCCACAGGCTGATGCATTACGAGGGCAAATGTTCGCGTCTTCACGGGCACCAGTGGCGTGTTGAATTCTGGATCGATGGGGATGTACCCGGTGACACCCGGATTCTTGTTGATTATAACCTGATAAAGAAAGTGGTGGATGTCTATGATCACCAGGTGATCCTGAACAGGGATGATCCCATGGTCGAATGCATCTCTAAATTTCAGGAGGTCATAAAGACAGAAGGGGATCCGACCAGCGAACTTCTTGCAGAGATTCTCGTGTCAGAACTTGAGCATAAATGCAGGGAGGCAGGACTTTCCGCAAGGGTCGTAAAATGCAGGGTATATGAGTCTGTATCGTGTTATGCCGAATGGACCCCGTAATCAGATCCAGATGAACAGATGAAGGTCTTTGAGATTTTTCCAAGTTTGCAGGGCGAAGGGCCGTTCCAGGGAATCCCCTCGACTTTCATTCGTCTTTCCGGCTGCAACCTCCGCTGCAGGTGGTGCGACACACCGGATACCCAAAGCGGTAATGCCGGTGAAGAGATGACCTGCGATGAGGTTTTTGGGCAGGTGAAGAAGTACGGCTTATCCCATGTGTGCATTACGGGGGGGGAGCCTCTGCTGCAGCAGGACGAATTGATCCCGCTTTTAATAGATCTGCATGAGGACGGGTATATTACTGAGATTGAATCGAACGGGACAATCGATCCGTCACCGGCGATGAAATATTCTTCAATATGTCTTGATATTAAATGTCCGTCTTCGGGTGAAAATAGTGATATATCACTGGTAAAAAAACTGAGGTCCGTTGATTCGCTTAAATTCGTAGTAGGGGGAACAGACGATCTTGAATATATGGCAGGGATTCTGGATGAGATCTCCACCCCTGCTGAGATCTTCGTATCTCCGGTATGGGGAAGTGACTTTCAGGCTGCTGCGGATTATATAATGAAGCTAAAAAAACCGGTCAGATTTCAGGTGCAGCTTCATAAGACACTCGGTGTTGAATAGGATTAAAATGAGGTTGATTTGATGAAAAAGGCTGTATGTCTTCTGTCTGGTGGAATGGATTCGACCACTCTTGCATATGTTGCAAAGGAAATGGGGTATGAAATCCTTGCACTCCATACACGTTACGGGCAGAGAACCGAGGAGAAAGAGGCAGAATGTGCGAAAAAGATTGCCTCTCTTCTTGGTGCATCTGAGTTTACGGAGATCTCTCTCTCGCATCTGCTCGCATTCGGGGCAAGCTCCCTCACCGATCCGGGGATGGAGGTGCATGATCATGATGAATCCGTTCAGGAGGGAATTCCCAATACCTACGTTCCCTTCAGGAATTCAAATCTCCTCTCTATAGCAACAAGCTATGCCGAGGCCCGGGGGGCAGAGGCCATATTCATCGGTGTCCAGTCCTCCGATTACGCAGGGTATCCTGACTGCAGGCCGGAATTTGTGGCTGCATTTCAGCGTGTGATCGATCTCGGGACCTCTGATGAGACCAGTATTACCCTTATGACTCCTTTTGTAGATATGAGCAAGACGGAGATTGTAAGGCTGGGTGTCGAACTGGGCGTCCCTTATGAGTTTACATGGTCCTGTTACCGGAGCAACGGACCTGCATGCGGGACATGCGATTCCTGTCACTACAGGCTTGAAGCATTCAGGGCGAACGGTATTCCTGACCCTATAGATTATGAAGAATGATATCAGAGGTGATCTAAGATGAAGAAGATCAGCAATATATATGATGGCGGAAGGATGAAGGTCGAGCAGGTGGAGATTGATCTTCCCGGTGGAATAACTCTTGAAAGAATTGTTGTAAAACCCGGCGGGGCCGTTGCGATGCTGCCGGTGGAGGATGATTTCTGCTATCTCATCAGGCAGTACCGCTATCCTATCGAGAAATACATATATGAAGCTCCTGCAGGGACTATCGATGAGGGAGAGAAGCCTCT
>CAZPHR010000143.1:0-3362 GCA_964586475.1 uncultured Methanomicrobiaceae archaeon | reverse complement strand
GGAATATGCCTTTCCCGCAGAGTCATAACGTTCTTTTATCTTTCCGATGGTTTCGGTACTGAGCTTCACCTGGATAGATCTCCTTTGTATTGTTAAAAAGAATGTCTAGTTCATTCACCAAAATTTTATCCATAAAAAGAGGTTGAGATTAAAACATCTGGTATTTATATAAAAATATTTATTATCCCTGTTAATACCCCTCTTATCGCAGGTCCATCCTCATGAATCTAACATAGGCTATCCCAAAAAAAACCACAGGATATGCAATCAGAAAAAGAATGTAGCCCCACATTGGGGCAAGTTCTTCTCCCACAGGAGGCAGGGCTCTTTCAAATTCCCAGGAATCACCATAATCTCTGCTATACTGGGGCCATGTCAGAACCACACATAATTTATGATAATTTGTATTAATTGACATGTATTTCACAAATTGCATTAACTCATCTTTATTTTTATTATAATCCACAGACATCTGGTAAAACTCATTATCATCGAAATTGTCGATGTATTGATATTCCATAGAAGGATCAGACCCCAGAATAAATTCTGTTGCGTAACTTCCGGCCGTATAAATCACACTCGTGAGGAATAGAAGTGTCAACAACGAAAAAACAAGCGACATCCCGCTCGTCTTTGAAAACGTCGATATCATTATGGACATAATGAATATTCCCGAAAGAAAAAGAACGGTAAACAGCCAAAACATGAGTATATAGCTGAGTTCAGTTATATCAGGGACGATTGAATGCACCAAGAGTACTGCAAATGCCAGAACAAAAACAATGGTTGTCGTAATTGCCAGAACAATCATTCCACCCAAAGCTTTTCCGTTTATCAATTCATCCCTGTAAACGGGAACAGATAATATCGCCTTAATCGAACCCGATTCACGTTCTTTTGTAATCAGATCGAAACCGAGTGCTACCGCAATAACCGTGCCGAAGATTGAGGTTCCCCCGATCGCAGTCCTGATTCCGCCGAATATGTTGATGACATAAGGCAGGTTGTAAATTGAAGAAGTACCACTGCTGTAGCTGTTTATCTCCTCTAGATAAGTGCCGGTCTCCGTAAGAATAAATATTCCGCAGATTGTCAAAAGTAAAAACAGGAGACCGATAAAGCGAAAACTGGTTAAATGATCCTGTGCTTCCTTAATAGCAATGAGCCTGATCCTGTGTAAATCCATATTATACCTCCTTTTTACCTGAGATCGATTCTCATAAATCTAACATATGCAAGTCCAAAAAAAAGTACAGGCCACATAATGAAAATAATTAGTTTTATCCATTGGTCCTCTATTAAAGTCCAGAATGTAGGTTCTTCTATATCCTGTGCAAGATCCGGATCGAAGTAATATTCCAAGCCGACTTTATTGATTATGTACCATGAAGGCGATGTAATTGTAAGGGTCATCTGCTGGTATACATCTCTTATTGAAAAAGTATTGAAAAAATCATAAATTGCCATACTATTTCCATTGTATTCATCCATGGCTTCCTGATATGCAGTGTACTGGGCTGAAGAGGCCATAGACGGGATATCATCCGGGGGGTTTCCGACTAACAAATAAGTTCCTAATGCTCCCCCCCCTACTGGAATTATGAACAACATTATAAAGACAATTGCAAGTGCCAGAATCAACGAACCGCTACTTGTATTCGATATCACTGAAGTCATTAATGCAAGTGTAAATGATACGATCATGAAGAGGAGGGTCATCAGCCATATCAGACAGATACCCAATATTTCATCTATATCAGGAACAATGCCAAGGGTAAGCATGACCGCAAAAATAATTATAAAACCGGTTACACTTATTGCAGTTAGGGCCATTATACCTCCTATCGCCTTCCCGTTTATCAATTCATCCCTATATAGAGGCTGTGAAAGGATTGTCTTTATCGAACGTACTTCTCTTTCACCTGAAATGAGATCAAAACCAAGGGCAAGTCCGATAACTATTCCAAGACCATCAACACCGATGGAACTTACAATGTCCGAAAAAATACGTAAAGCCGAAGGCTGGTATAACTCACTGTTAACCCCATTTTTGTAGCTTTCAAGTGCATCATTGTAGGTATCAACTCCGTTTGCCGTTTCAATTACAAGTATTATGCAGAAGATTATCATTATCCAAAACAGTCTTTTGCTAAGGATATGATCAGTAAACTCTTTTTTTGAGATTATCGCGAGTCTTGTAAAATCCAATCTCTATTCCCTCCTATAAACCTTCAGGAATAGATCTTCAAGCGCCGGGCGAACGAGATACATCTCGGTTATCCCCGAGCAGTGGTCTTTTAATTTTTCTGCAAGAATAGGACGGACATCCTTTTCGACCGAGATCTCAATACCATCTTCCGTTTTTTCAATCTCAAAAATATCAGGGCTTTTAATCGATTCGATCTCAGTGTAAAGTTCGGGATTTATGGATTTGATAATTATTTTCTGTCTCGTGTCGCTCTGCCTGATAAGTTCGTCTTCAACTTCTTCTACTGATCCCTTTGCAACAAGTCTTCCCTGTGAGATTATGCCAAGCGTCTTGCAAACCGCCCGGACTTCAGAGAGGATATGAGAACAAATTAGAACCGTTTTTCCCTCTTTTTCAAGCTCTTTTATGATCTCCCTGTATCTCAGTACTCCCTCCGGGTCCAGATTTGCGGTTGGTTCATCAAGAATCACGACCTTTGGGTCATTTAAAAGTGCAAGTGCAAGCCCAAGCCTCTGGTTCATTCCTCTCGAGTACTCACCGACTTTCTGTGTGACCCCGTTCAGCCTAACGCTCTTTAAGAGTCTTTCGATTCTCTCTTCTCTCTCGCTTTTCCCAATTGGATAGAATTTTCCGAGGTAGTCGAGGTTTTCGTATCCGGTGAGATTCCTGTAAAACCCGACATCTTCAGGGAGGTACCCGAGGATTTCCTTTCCCTTTAGCGGATTTAACGCAACATTTACTCCTTCAATTGTACAGCTTCCGGATGTAGGCTCGATCATACCTGTAAGCATCAGGATGGTCGTGCTTTTTCCGGCCCCGTTCGGCCCAAGGAAACCGAATACTTCCCCGTCTTCTACTTCGAGATTCAGGTTGTCTACTGCATTTTTACCATTGTATTCCTTGGTGAGATTTTCAGTTTTTATCATGTGATTCCCGCCACTAGTATTTTTATTCTCCAGAACTATCTGAAAAACCGGCATTTTACAGGATATTTCAAACAAATATCTAATTTGGCCATAGTTTATTTGCAACCTAGTGGGAATTATCGTATCAACAATTTTCCCTCTTCCTCTTCAGATTAACTGTTTTAATAATTAGGAGAACTGCTTCATCTGGATTTTTAAGTTCCAAAAAACGCAAAATTTCCCAGCTT
>CAZPHR010000142.1:0-3371 GCA_964586475.1 uncultured Methanomicrobiaceae archaeon | reverse complement strand
TATCCCTGCCTTAAAGACCGTCTTTTCTGAGAACATACCGGTGTTTAAGTTGCTGCTGTTGCCTTTGACAAGGATCTCAAATTCCATGTTTCGAAAGATGAATGCTGACGCAAGAAGAATAATTCCAAGAATTCCTGCTATAATTGTTCCATACGATCCGTTGCCCAGGATGCCTTCAATAACGCTGTATACCGACGGTGCGCGGTTTGCTGCAAGTATAGCCGCTGAAGCCAGGAAAAAGAGGCCGATGACTGCAAGCAGGAGATTGGGTTTCTCCTTTTCATAGATCTCAACTCCCCTGATATCTTCGATTCTTATCTCCTGTGTTAATGTGGGCCTGCCTGATTTTCTTCCCCTGCTGCTCTGGCCGTATAATATCAGGCGCATATTTGTTGCGGCAATATTGACTGTTGCATTTTGTGGTTTTTTCATCCTGAATGAACGGTACTCTTTGACTATGATCTCGTCAGGAGCCAGTTCAATAAAATCGGATACCGATGCCATTATTATGACATCTGTAAATGAACAGAAAAAGCTTTCATATTAATACCGGGGGACCTGAAAAAAGAGGGGTTGTCAGTATATAATTTTGCCATAGTAATACGGGTATTCCTGCGGTGAGGGAAGCTCCACTTCGGAGATCGTTTCATCCGGATTGTTAAGTCCTGCTGCCACTATTTTGGAATCGGATATTGTATAGAGGATATCGTCCATGAACAGTGATCGTTTGACACGATCATATGTCCGGTAATAGTATCCTGTATCAGAATCTTCTGAATGAGAGGTCTTTCCCTTCAGGGTAAAACCCGACTCCGGCGATATCTCATAAACGTATGCGCCGTTCCATACGCCCCTGTAGTATGAGTCCTCGTACCTGCTTCCTTCTACAGGGTTTCTGGTAATCTCGGTTACAGGTATCACGAGGGTATTTGTTCTTTTATCCAGGAGGAAAGCCCTGTGGTCGTTTAATATCTCAGAATCTGATCCTGAATCGCCAATTTCGATTTTGTCTATGCAGACCGGGTTGTTCAGGTCAGTTACATCAAAGAGGGCGATCTTTACACCTCCCTCTGATACTCCGCCCCACTCATTTTCATATGTGGCTTTGCCTATCCCGATTATATGCTTCTCATCGAGCGGGTGGAGGTAATCGGAGTATCCGGGGATCTTAAGCTTTCCGAGAATGCCCGGCTGGTCGGGGTTTGAAAGATCGATTACAAAGAACGGATCAACTCTCTTGTATGTAACAAGGTAGAGGAGTTCTCCCATGAACCTTGCCGAGTATATGCTCTCGTCCGGGGCAAGATTCTCCAGTTCACCCCTTATATTCATCTCCTTGTCAAGGACATATACATTGTTGTAGCTTTTGCCATCTGCCGACATCCAGGAATCGACCGTCGTTGCAACTCTCAGGTTTTCTTCATATTCGTCCAGTGAGAACTGGTTGAGGAGCCTTCCGGGAACCTCTCCTGTGGCGGCATATCTGACTTCTTCATCATCGATTGAAAAGCGGTGGATGACGGTCTTCTGTCCTGTCTCGTATGAAAGGCCTCTCTCATCCATTGCATCCTCAATAAAAACAGGTCCACGGTAGTATCCCGAATCCTTCTGGTATGCCAGGTACACATTTTCAGGGGATACGAACAATGTATTGTCATATCCGAGGAGGAATGACTCAGAACCTGTCTTTCCTTTGTCATTCACATTAAATGAGGTGATAGTATACATCACATAACTGCCCATGGGGATCTTCGGGCACCAGACATCCGGGCTTATTATCTCAGCTCCGTCTTCTGTGACATAGGGCATTACAATGTCCTCATAGGTGCCGTAGAGCGGGTCTCTGGAGATGAGATAGACATAGTCGCCGATCATCCTGGAGTTCTGGTAATAACCCGGGACTTCGATAGTTCTAACTGGCTCAGGGTTTTCAGGATCAGAGATGTCAAAAATTTCTGCAGTTAAAACATCGTTTGTAACCGGAATCGGGGCTGCACTGTTCTCAGGCGTTATCCAGACCTCCTTTTGGGCGTTGTAGAAGAGAACGAGCTGATCTTCGTTTATGAATATTTCCTCAGTATTCCCGCCAATTTCAGTCTCCGAGATGATGGCTGCATCTTCAGGTGGGTATGCCTCAGTAATTATTAACAGGTCTCCACTGGCGATATAGATGTATTTGCCGTCATTTTTGACAAAATCCGCTTCATCGACACCTTTTACCTGGATATTAGTGGTTGAATATGAGCCGGCGGAGTCATCAGCTGTCTGTAATGATGCAGGAACCGGCATTGCAGATGTGCCCTTTGAGAACGACTGAGATGACGAATCCTCCGCGGCGCTCATTGTCATCTCCCTCTGGGGTAAAAATCCGGTCCCGTAATCATAAACGGTCTTCTGGTTCTCTTTAAGGAATTGCCTGAGTTCATCCTCTGAAGTAATCCGGAGAAGATAATCCTCCGGAGCCGCAGTCTCCGGGTCTTCTGCAATAAGGGTGTACACTGCCATTGCGCAGACCCCTAATGCACCGATTACAATCAGCGCAATAATTATTCTATACCCTGTTCCTTCTTTCATATCCTGATTCTCCAGATTTTCTATTTAATTCAAAAGGTTAAGAATCTGGCTTTAACTTCGAAAAAAGCTGAAGTTATCTGGAATTAAAAAAGGTGTATAATTTTTTATCTTGTTTTAATTTATTTTATTTTCGGGAATTTGGTCTGAACACCGGACCGCCGCTCTTCTCGCCCCAGCCGGTTTCCCCAAGGCAGATCCTGTCAATATCTTCACTGACTTCATGGAGTGTTGCGCTCATGTTGTCGGCGAAATGCACAGTCCACGCCTCGACTGTCTGTGGTTTGATCTCACCATACTGCCCGTGATGCGACTGGATGATGTGGAGGATCTGCTCAAAGACACTACTTTCGGGGATGTCCCTGTATTTTTCGACCATCTGCACTCCGGGGGTGATGTGTCCGAGAAGTGAGTATGAGGCATTTGCGGTAAAACCGAATCCTTTTCTGTCAAATGACCTGCATTTGCCTATATCGTGGAGCACAGCTCCTGCAATCAGAATGTCCCTGTCAAAGGCAAGGCTTTCAACTCTCTCCGGGGTTGTAAGTGCAATTCCGGCAACTTCGAGTGTATGGAGCGCCAGACCTCCCCTGAATGCATGGTGTTTTTTGCGTGCGGCAGGCTTTTCAAAGAAACCGTCGGCATCCCCTATGACGGACCCGACAAAGTCACGGATGGATGGATCCTCTATCTTCAGGATACAGGATGTTATCCCTGCCCTTATCTTTCCTATATCAAAAGGCGTATATTCAAAATTCTCCGGGTAGATGGAATCTCCTTTTAAAGGTTCTTTCAGGCTT
>CAZPHR010000141.1:0-3408 GCA_964586475.1 uncultured Methanomicrobiaceae archaeon | reverse complement strand
GGGAGATCTTCCTCCACGTCGATGCGGCATTCGGGGGACTTGTACTTCCTTTCATCCCGGGATCACCGCCATTCGACTTCAGGCTCGAAGGGGTTTCAAGCATATCAATAGACCCGCACAAGATGGGAATGTCGACGATACCCTGCGGGTGCATACTAGTCAGGGACCCTGACTACTTCACGTCCACTGAGGTTGACACGCCATACCTTACCGTAAAGAAAGAATGCACCCTCTGCGGAACAAGGCCCGGAGGACCTGTTGCAGGCGCCCTGGCAGTCCTGGACCACCTTGGAAAAAAAGGGATGGAATCGATTGTAAGCAGGTGTATGGATAACACGTCCTTCTTAATCCGGGGGATGGAGGAACTTGGTTATCCTGTTGCAGTACAGCCCAGGGTAAATGTCGCATCTTTCTCCTGCGACAGGACTCCCGAAGGCTGGATAGTATCAAGGACAAGGCACGGACATATGAGGACCGTCTGTATGCCACATATTACAAGAGAAACACTTGAAGAATTTTTAAAAGACGTTGGTGAGATGTAATGTTCAATAAACTCGTAGAATCACTTGAAAGCTGCCCGATGGTAAAAAGAGGAGAATACAACTATTTTATACACCCGATCAGCGACGGTGTGCCGATAGTCGAGCCCGACCTTTTAAGAGAGGTCGCGGCACTTATGCTCAGAAACCTCGACCTTGACCATGCAGACAAGATTGTTGTCGCAGAGGCGATGGGTATACACATTGGCGTCGCACTCTCTATGATTACCGGCCTCCCGCTGACGATCGTCAGGAAGAGAAAGTACGACCTTCCCGGCGAGCTTGCGCTGCACCAGACGACAGGATACTCAAAGGGCGAGCTCTACCTGAACGGCATAGAGGAGGGTGACCGTGTCGTAATAGTGGACGACGTATTCTCCACAGGCGGTACGATGAAGGCGCTCCTTAAAGGGCTTGAGCAGAAGAAGGCCGAGGTAGTGGACGTTCTTGTTGTCATTAAACGCGGCGAATGCGATATCGGCAGGCCCTACAAGTATCTTGTAGAGATCGAAGTCGACGAATCCGGAGTAAATGTCATCGATAAGATTTACTAAGAGAATTTCGTCAGACAACACGGATCTGGCAGAGAGAATACTCTCTCTGTTGAAGAAGAAGGAAACTGAGAGAGATATTCAGAAGGTGGGACTCCAGTTTCCAGAGGGCCTAAAGAGAAAGGCCCATGAAATCTCATATGCCCTGAAGAAGGAGGGCTTCGGGGTTGTAATCTCGGGGGAGCCCTGCTGGGGAGCCTGTGATCTCGATCTTGACCTCATGAAGGACTCCGATGTACTCGTGCATATAGGCCATGCACCGGTAGACAACAGGGAGAATGTCATCTATGAGTACTTCAGCCAGGACTTTGACATCTCCCGGCTTGCGGATGTCATATCATCAATCAAATCAAAAAAGGTCGGGCTGATTACAACTATTCAGCACGTACACCAGATAGATGATGCTGCAGAATTTTTAGAAAAGCACGGGATTGAGGGCGTAATCGCTGAAGGAAGCGAAAGAACCCCGTTCAGGGGACAGGTTCTCGGGTGCTCCTATGAAGCGGCACGAAATACGGGCTGTTCAGAGATACTTTACATAGGTACAGGCATCTTTCATCCTCTCGGGGTGCACCTTGCAACAGGTGCGAGAGTCGTTGCCTTTGACCCCTATACCGGAAATATTGAGACCCCCGACGAAAGGCGCCTTCTCCTGAAGAGGCACGCACTTATTGAAAAAGCAAAAGATGCAGGGAATTTTGGGATAATCCTGAGCAAAAAATCGGGCCAGAGACGGGAGGATCTCGCAGGGAGGCTCGCAGCACTCTCTGAAAAGGCAGATATTATTGAAATCGGAGAAATTACTCCTGAAGCTCTTCTTAATCTCGGTTATGACGCCTACGTGAATACGGCCTGCCCAAGGCTTGCATACGACGACCAGGCAAGATTCCCCGTACCGGTGCTGTCTCCGCAGGAGTTCGAGATCGTCTGCGGTGCCAGGGAATGGGAAGACTTTGAGATTGATGAGATCAGGTGACAGATGAAACTCAGGAAACTTGAGATGATCCTCCAGGGATTCGAAACTTTTCCGGCGCCGGATGCCGGACTCGAGCAGTATGTAACACCCCCGGAAGTCGCGGGAAGGCTGCTTTTCCATGCATATATGAAAAGAGACCTCATGGATAAATCCGTCCTTGACCTTGGATGCGGAACCGGAGTAATTGCATGCGGTGCGGCACTTCTCGATGCGGCGGAAGTAACAGGAGTGGATATAGATCCCGGTGCTATAGCTGCTGCAGAGAGAAATGCAGAAAAATCAGGAGTCGAAGTTGAGTTTGTCATAAGCGACATAGAAGATTTTGAATGCAGGCATTTCGACACCGCTGTGATGAACCCCCCGTTCGGTGCACAGAAAAAACACGCGGACAGGCCTTTTATCGACAAGGCACTCGAATGTGCCGATGTGATATACGGGATATTCAATGAAGGCAGCATCCCCTTCATAAGATCGTACATCAAAGGAAAAGGGGAGATAGATGAAACGGTGAGCTGCAGCTTTCCGATCAAAAAGACATTTGCCCACCATAAAAAAGAATGCCTGGAGATCAGGGTTGAAATAATCCGGATTATAAAAATATAAAGCAGACATGGAAAAAACAACCCGCTCAATACTGGGCCTTTCAGCGGCCCATATGGTAAACGATATCTATTCACCGGTGCTGCCCGCGATTCTCCCGCTCCTGATTCTCCAGAACGGTTACTCTTACTTCCTTGCAGGGCTTATCGTGACCGCATACAATCTTTCATCCTCGTTCACCCAGCCGGTTGTAGGATGGCTCTATGACAAAAAGAACATCCGCATGCCGATAGGCGCAAGCGTCATGATATCGGCTTTTTTCATGTCCTTCATAGGGTTTGTAAACAACTACTATTTCCTGATATTATTCGCGATTGCCGGTGCTCTGGGTCACGCGTTCTTCCACCCGAGTGCACTCGGCCTCGTGAGCAGGATGGCTGCAGGGGCTAACCGCGGGAGACTTACCTCCCTTTTTGTTGTCGGCGGTAACCTCGGCTTCGCAATCGGTCCGATACTTGCAGGCCTTGCAGTAGGGGGTTTCGGCCTTCACGGTCTTGCACTAATAATCATACCCGGAATTGCAATCGTTTTTCTGCTCAGGAAGGTGCTCCCCCCGGTATCCGAGCTTGAGACAGATTATTCAAAGGATCATGCAACGAAGGATAAATCAGTTAAATTCCCCTATATACCAATCACCTTCCTGGTTACAGCCTCAGCTTTCAGGGCATGGGTGATCTTTGCATCAGTGGCATATCTGCCGACCTTTCTTGCACAGACCGGAATGAGTCTTATCATGGCAAAT
>CAZPHR010000140.1:3105-3410 GCA_964586475.1 uncultured Methanomicrobiaceae archaeon | reverse complement strand
TTGACAGATTTGAGGAACTTGATTACATATTCATTGAAGTTGATGGAGAAATTCATTTCAAGAGCCAGTCCTACGAGAGCGGTACTGCCTACAATAAGAGCACTGCTCATCTCCTGTTCACAGAACGGACAGGCCATCTGTCCGACTTCGATCTCTACAAATTTTGCACTTGGATTTAAGCGTTTTCCGGCTTCGCTGATGGCGATACCAATGGCATCATCAAGAGATTTTCCATCCTTGAGGGTCCATGCCGCATCCAGTGTTACAAGATAATCAGTCATAATCAACAACTACCAGGTCTCATT
>CAZPHR010000140.1:442-3095 GCA_964586475.1 uncultured Methanomicrobiaceae archaeon | reverse complement strand
ATGTATATGTTCCAAAACAGGCATCCTGCCTGTTTTCTGATGTGATTCCCTGCCTCTCCCAACTGCAAGCAGGGCCACAGGCCTTGCATGCTGCGGAAGGTCGAGTATTTCACCTACGGTTTCATCGTCAAAGGCGCCGGTCCAGCATGAATGAAGGCCGGCAGAATGTGCAGCAAGCATCATATATGTACATGCAATTGAGGCATCTTCCATTGAATAAAGGATTCCTCTTTCACCATACTGCGACATTGATCGTACATAATTTGTACAGACGGCAAGGATGACAGGAGCGGAAATCAGGTGTTCCTGTCCAAAAGCCGCATCGGAAAGGTCTTCTTTTATTCCCTCGTCCGTGACAATCACGACATCCCAAGATTCCCTGTTGCCTGCACTGGGGGCTGTAACTGCACATTTAATTATGAATTCAATCTCTTCATCCGAAACTCCGGCAGAAGTAAACTCCCTGACCGAAGACCTTTTGGAGAGAAATTCATAAAATTCAGACGAGTTCATTTTCAGATAATACCTGCCATGAATTCTGGGCAGGTGTAGTACATTCAGTTACTGCTTTTCCGATCTCAAGCGCTGCCTGTTCTAAATCATCGAATTCGAGGAATTTTTTTGCATTGTCAAGCAAAGTGGAAGCATTTCTGAATTCTACTGAATTCGTTTTGCTGTAACCCTGTTCGAGTTCTGCCTGAATGGATTCTATAAAAAGAGTCAGAAATTTCTTAGCTCCTGATTTTTCAGCTCCCTTGTAGTCTCCAAGTAAAGCCAGCATCTTTGAAACTGTAATCAGATTTGTTTTTCCTCTTTCAGAAAAAAGATAATTCATTACTGCCTGCTTTTTCATCGTCATATCATCCCGCCTCAATATAATAAAAGGGTTCTTAATTCTTTAAGAATTATTTGCCCTTTGAGCCTTTGATGGATGACTCTGACCTTTTGATGCGTCTTCTGCATCTGGGGTCATTTACAGGTCCTCTTCCGCGGGGATTTCGTCTTCCGCCGCCGCGTGGCCCTCCGCGACCTGTGTCCTGGGTCTTCTGTGTTGCTCTCTTCAGTTTTGAACCTGATTTGAAACGCTGGTTGGGGCCGGGCTTCTTGTAGTTAGTCTCTTTCTGAGGTACAAGTCTTACCTGACCCTTAACGCTCTTAATCTGGGTCCATGCTGTGGTTCCTGTTTTTCCCATTTTTTACAACTCCTGAATCTACTGGACGATTGCAGCCTTTGCATCCGTTCCCTTTGATTTAATAACTTCAACACGGCGAACGGGGTGAAGCTTCTTAACAATCTTGAATACTTCGCGTGAAATATCTCCCATGACCATCTCTTTTACAAACTGATCATAGCCAAGTTCAGCGGCTCTTGCAACGACATATTCGGTCACTGCCTTTCTGATTGCATGTGCCTGGCTTGCATCTGCACGGTTGATTGTGAAGCAGCTCGTTGTTACACGAATCTTTCTTCCGTCTTTCGTCGTTACCTGAACGATGCTGTCGATTCTCGATGCACGGCGCTTGACCATTGCACGGAGATAGTCCTTTGTCACTTCATGCCCGACGAAATCGGAGTAAGCGGAATCTCCTGCAACGTTTGTGATCCTGAACCTCATCTTGATGTTCTGCTTTGAATAGTCCTGAACCATTTCGCCGAGTGTTGTCTGCATTACGCGCCCGTTAACCTTCTCGGGTTCGTTTGCGATCGTGTCGCCAAGGTACGCCTTGTCAAAGTAGTCGGGAGCGTATACCTTGTACCAGCTTTTGGCTTTCCAGCCTTCAACTCTTCTTCCAACTGATTTTCTTCTTGGTGCCATTAATCCACCTCTTGTTTTTCATATTTTCCTGTAATTTCAATTGAATCTCCTGCATTATGCCCAATGCTGCAGATATCCTCTGCAACTGAGAGATTCATAAGATAATCATCGACTGATGCGATCACCGAACGGAGTTTTTCTCCGTGGATTTCGCATATCACATCATTTCCTTTTGCCCTGGTTTCCATCGAGAGGAGATTGTCTGCCGAGAGTGATTCTGCGACAAATTCAGCGTTGGGATAATTTGAAACGATCCTTCCTGATATCTGCATTATGCAAGCGCCTCCTCAATTTTTTTGATGAAGAGTGGAAAATTTTCTTCCTGGATTCTGGCTCCGGCACGTGTTTCATGACCGCCGCCGGTTCCTCCTGCGGATTCTGCCGCCTCTTTCATCATTGATGCAAGGTCGCATTTTATCCGGGCAGGACAACGGGCTGATATCGAATAATTTCCGTTGATTCTTGATACTGTGAATACCGGTGTGTCAAACAATCCGTCTTTTGTCAGTATGTCAGCAACAGTGCTCGAAACCGAAGGATTTTCAATCTCAAATACTGCCGGTCCTTCTTCATTCAGTCTTTTTGCCGAATCAACGGCCTGAATTGTATCAAGCCTGTGTTTTTCACCGAGCTGTTTCGCTTCATCAACAATTTCGGAATTACCCATACATAGTAATGCTCCAAGACCGCCCCTTCCGGACAGGCCGCAGGATTCAATTACTGATGCAAGTGTATGCGCATCGTGAATAATTCCTCTCTGGAGTTCCCATGTATCTCCCCAAAGAGAGCACATTGCTCTTTCATTGCTTTTATCTGCAATTTCCAGTATGATTTCC
>CAZPHR010000140.1:0-432 GCA_964586475.1 uncultured Methanomicrobiaceae archaeon | reverse complement strand
ATCTTATATTATTTGGCAATTTTTTTTACAGCTCCCCGTATTTACAGATTTTTTTCATCAAATCGAAAGGATTTTTTCATAACCCCGATCTTCGCTATCCGGGAAATCTCTGACCATACTCTCGGATTTTTCCAGGTTACCGCTGATACCTGGCAGATATGGATTTACTGCCGTATGGATCTTTTCAGTCATATTATCTCCTGCAAGGGGGATTCCACGACCGGGGGTTATGAACTGGTTTGCGATTCCTTCGTTTACAATATCACTGTTTTTGCCGGCGATCTCCTGATGATCACCAATCATTCCAAGCAATGCAAGACTGCACAGGTCCCGGTTGTCTCCCATGTGGTCGGCAACCATATACGCAACTGCAGCTGAAGCAAGCTCCTTTTCTCCGTTGATTCCGAAAAGACGCGGGTTGATGTGATACTC
>CAZPHR010000139.1:1305-3410 GCA_964586475.1 uncultured Methanomicrobiaceae archaeon | reverse complement strand
CTCTTGGGCATACGGGTTACATTGAGAATCGGGCTGTTCCATACCTTTCCGTTTGGAATGATTATTCTCGTATTGTCAAGCTGCTTGATTTCGGTCGCCATTACATTCATATCCATAACAGTACCGTGTTTTCCGGCAAGCTCTACCTCATCGTTGATGTCATAGGCTTTTGATGCGGCAATCCATACGCCGGATGCAAGGTTGTTAATCGTATCCTTCATTCCAAAACTCATTATTATAGAGATGAATGCAAAGATACTGACAATAAACATACTGACTTCAATACCTATTGAATCCAGCGCAAACAGAATTACGATGATATGCAAAAACAGTTTCATTGCCTTTACAATATTTATGGCCATCAGCCGGGGCATCTTCGTGCTTTTTATGAAATAATGATCGACCCTGTTTACAATAATTTTTACAATAATATAGCCTGCAACAAGGATAATCAGGGCAAATATTAATTTTTCAAGTGTCAGTGAATTCAGAACGTCCAGGTTTAGTTCAGGTGTCGGGATGTCAAGATCTGCCATTAAAAATCACCATAACAGGTAGTTTCTCAGTTATGATATAATGCATTTGCGGATTAAAATATCCCCTCAGATGAATTCAATATCGTAAACAGCGTGATGCTGCGAGGGGGAGTATGAACGAACAACTTTTTCGGATACTTTCCCGCCGGTATATTTTCTGATATCCGCGGCTATTTCACCCGGTTCCGACTGTAAAGTGTAAAAATGAATCATCCCGCCGGGTTTGCAGAGCCTGAAAGCAGTCTGCAGAAACTCCGGAGATTTCATAGGCAGGTTCATTATTATTCTTTCAAAACTGCCCTCAGGCATTACGCCTCCAAGATGGCGTGCGTCCGCAAGGACAGGGATAATATTTCTCTTTTTATTGATCCTGATATTCTCAATCAGGAGACTCACTGCAGCAGGATTTATGTCATTTGCATAAACCACCGAGGCATTTCCGGATAGCCTTATCGCAAAGGGTCCGACTCCGGCGAACATATCAAGCAGCCTCTCGCCGGGTTCCATCATTCGTTCAATCCTCTGCCTCTCGTTTGCAAGACGGGCAGAGAAATAGGCGGCGGACAGGTCTATTACAAACCTCTGGCCATATTCGGTGTAATCTGTTCTTGTAGTCTCCTTCCCGGCAAGGACAGAGTAATCCTTTGTCCTGTATTCCCCGGTCACCGGCCCTTCAGAATAAAGAACCGTATGAATTACAGGACGAGAGGCTAAAAGCCGCTCTGCTTCACCCTTATCGTCATCCTGCATGATGGCGATTCCCCCGATCAGTTCATGCCGCGGAAGAGGCAGGACATCCTCCCTCTCTTCAAACGATTCCGTGACAGTTGCCGGAATATCTTCAATCACCGGGAAATAAAGGAACATTTCATCAGAATAAGGCTTCAGCGAGTTGTCAAGAAGTCCCTTTTCAACCAGGCTTCTTCTTGTCTTCTCTCCTTCCTTCTTCGGAACTTTTACGCAGCGGCTTTCCCTTGCCATAAGACCATTATAATATGTATACTCCTCACCAATAAGTAATCAATATGAAAGGTTATCTCTCAGGACTGAAAGAAGGAAGACTGAAGCTTCATTCACTTGAGCGTGAGATGTCCCCGAATGACGCGGTGGCGGTCAGGAGGGCCTTCATCGAGATGGAGACAGGGAAGAAGCTTGACAGGATTGGAGATTTTTCAATAAATATCGACCGCGTCGTCGAGAAAAACTGCGAGAATATGATAGGTGCAGTGCAGGTTCCTGTCGGTGTCGCGGGAAAACTGAAAGTGAACGGCGAATACGCAAAGGATGAATATTACATACCGCTTGCGACAACCGAAGGGGCGCTTGTCGCATCGATAAACAGGGGATGCAAGGCGATAACACTCGCCGGCGGAGCAGACGTGCGAATTCAGAGAGACGGAATGACGAGAGCTCCCGTCTTCGCGGCAAAGAGTGTGGTTCATGCAACAGAGGCCGCACGCTGGATAGAGGAGAAAATAATAATATGAAATGGCTAAATTAATTTTTAGATATTCTTCTATGAATGCTGGAAAAAGTATTGAACTTATAAAAACAAATTATAATTATAAT
>CAZPHR010000139.1:0-1295 GCA_964586475.1 uncultured Methanomicrobiaceae archaeon | reverse complement strand
GCGTTCCGCGGCCTCAAGGCCAACATCATCGTCCAGGAATTCATCAAAGAGGCCAATGGCCAGGACATCCGCTGCTTTGTAACCGGCACAAACCTCTATGCAAGAATAGAGTACTTCACGGGCGATGCAATGGGTATGAACATGGTAACCATCGCAAGCGAAAAGGTCGCAGCGAAGATACAGGAGGAGACGGGTGTCTTCCTCGTCGCACTTTCAGGAAATCTCTGTACCGACAAGAAGCCTTCTGCAGCGAATGTCGTCCTTGGCAGGGGTAAGACCGTTGTCGCCGGAGTCTTCCTTCCCGATGATCTGGTCTCATCCACGTTTAAGACCAATTCGAAGACGATGGCTGAGGTGAACACAAGAAAGAACCTCATCGGATCTGCAAGGGCAGTCTCACTCGGCTTCAACTCACATGCGGCAAACATCATCGCAGCTATATTTCTAGCCTGCGGGCAGGACCCTGCCCACGTCGTCGAGGGTTCAAATGCGATTACGACCGTCGAACAGGCAGAAGGGGGCGTATATGTGGCTGTGACTCTTCCGTCTCTCCAGGTGGGAACGGTCGGCGGCGGAACGGGAATCGACACCCAGAGAGAGGCCTTAAACCTTCTCGGTTGTGCAGGCGGCGGTGAAACCTCGGGCGCAAACTCAAGAAAGTTTGCAGAGATAATCGCAGCGGCTGTCCTTGCCGGCGAACTCTCTCTCATCGGTGCACTTGGCGCCGGACACCTCGCCAGGGCTCATAAAGAGCTTGGGAGATAATTCTTCTTTTTTTAAGATAGTTATGAAAAGCGAATGGTCCGGGGAGAGGATCTCCGTCTCATACATAAGTCACGATGACCTCGGCGACATCTGCAAAATGCTTGAGAAGGATTCGGTCTGCAAATGGCTTTTCTTCGGACCGAACACTTCCGGGGTTACTGCTGCATATTTCTCCCCACTCATTGAATCGGTTTCGGCCGCAATTCAAAACGAGCGGATTCCCGAATCCCCTGTTTTTACAATCCGTTCGAAAGAAACCGGGAAATTTTCAGGACAATGTGCCATCCTCCCGGTAGACTTCTGCCCAGGTGCATATCTCATCGGCTACCAGATCGATGATTCTTTCCACGGAACGGGTTTCGGGACCGAGGCCTGTGAATTTCTGGTATATTATGCATTTAATTTTACGGATGCCTATCGCTTAAACGGTGATACGGCTGCAGGTAATATTGCATCATGGAAGATTATGGAGAAATGCGGATTCGTCTTTGAAGGAAGAAGAATAAAATACTGGCATGCCCGCGGGGAGT
>CAZPHR010000138.1:0-3434 GCA_964586475.1 uncultured Methanomicrobiaceae archaeon | reverse complement strand
ACAGTGCACTCGGGCGAAAAAATCGGGCTCGTCGGTTCATCCGGGTCAGGCAAATCGACTCTCCTTCATATGCTTGGCCTCCTCGACAGGCCTACGGAGGGGCGTATCGAGATCGACGGCAGGAAAGTTCTTGAGATGAGCGATGAGGAGAAGGGAAGATTCAGGCTGATTAAGTTCGGGTTTATATTCCAGGATTATGCCCTTGTCCCGGAGTTGACGGCACTTGAGAATGTTATGCTTCCTGCAATGGCCAGAGGAGTGCCCGGGGATGAATGCATCGCCGGGGGGCAGTCATATCTTGAGAAGGTGGGTCTTTTGGAGAGGGGCGGCCATCTTCCTTCCGAACTCTCCGGAGGCGAACAGCAGAGGGTCGCAATCGCACGGGCGCTTGTGAACAACCCCTCGATTCTCTTTGCCGACGAGCCCTGTGCAAATCTTGACAGCAATAACTCCCGTGCGGTTCTGGATCTCTTTAGTGAGATAAACGAAACCATGGACCAGACGGTTGTGATGGTCTCTCATGAGGAATGGCACAAAGAGTATTTTGACAGGGTGATCAGGCTCAAAGATGGCCTTGTGGCAGAAGAGATCCGGCTGAAGGGGTGAGATATGCGTTGTGATTTGAGGGAGGGGGATTCTCCCCCCCCCTCTCTATTACTTTCCACCTATTGTGATAAGTCGCAAAGAGGGCGGGCAGGCATCCCCTTTTGCTCACCGAAGGGCTGTCGCCCTTTCGAAACCCAAGGCGACCTTCGGTCACCGGTTAATTCTTCAAAAACCGGGTTATCACCATTGCTCAAATTCGCGTAGCGAATTAAGCATGGAGCTGCCCCGCCAGGGGCTTATTCTCATCAAAATCCCGGGCAAGAGATTCAAAAAAAGAAAAATGTTTTTATAAAATCATATTCAGGAGGGCATTGAGCGATCCCCCGTAGTCAAACGAGAGAAGGAGGAGGCCCAAGGATAAGATAATTGCAACGGCAAAGGCCGCCGGATTCCATGTAAATATCTTCTTTCCATCCAACACGCTTATCGGGAGAAGGTTGAAGAATGCAATCATTGAGTTGACCGAGAGGCCCACCATTCCGATTGTAAATACAACAAATGCCGCAAGGCCTCCTGTAAACGGGTAGCCCATCGCCGCACCGGCGATTATCATCAGTAAGAACGGTATGCAGAGCAACAGGTTAATGGCAGGACCTGCGATTGATATAATCCCTGACTCTTCGCGTGTCATCATACGGCCGTCGCGTGAATAGATCATCGTTGCACCCGGTGCTGCAAAGACAACCCCGACGAGTGCGGCGACCGCTATTGCCACAAGGAGCATCTGGGTATCTTTCCTGAATTCAGCCCAGAATCCGTATTTCATTGCCGTAAATTTGTGTGCAAGTTCGTGGAGCAGGAATCCGATCCCTACGGTGAAGAGTGATATTACAAAGAATAAAACGAATGTAAAAGGGGTCACTCCGCTCCTGATGAAGATAAATGTGAAAGCAAGCGCGATTGCCAGCCATCCGATAAGGAGGTCCCTTCTCTCATGTTTTGTTATTGCTGATAGTAAACCTGATTTCATAGTGATTAATAAATTTATGTTTTTATTGCTGTTTTATTCTTGCTGTATTGCCATATGGGTGCATCCTTATCTTTTAGTGAAAAGAGATCTATGTAATGAATCTTGAAGAGGCAAGATTGGCTATTGCGGACATCGACAGGGAGATCATTTCTCTTATAGCCAGCAGGCAGAATTACTCCTCGGTGATTGCGGAAGAGAAGATAAAATCCGGTTCTTCTGTAAGGGACGAGGCACAGAGGGAAAAAGTTCTCGCAAGGGCAGCCGGACTGGCAGCGGAGTCGGGTCTTGACGAGGCCGAAATAGTAAGGGTATTCGAACTTCTCATTGAGATGAACGAAAGAGCCCAGAAAAAATATATCTGATTATTCCTGTTTTATCATCGTGCCTATACCCTCGCGGGTGAAAAGCTCGAGCAGGAGATTGTGATCCCTGTTTCCGTTTATAATATGGGCATGATGAACCCCGTTCTCAATACATTTTATGCATGCATCAAGTTTCGGTATCATTCCGCCGACTATGGTGCCGTCATCGATCAGGCCTTTGGCCTCGGTTATTGTAAGCCTGTGGTAGGTCCTCGTTCTTCCGGCATTCATCACACCGTCGATATCTGACATATTGATGAATTTGTAGGCATTAAGCGCGATTGCGATATCGCCTGCGGCCGTATCGGCATTGACATTCAGGCTCTGGCCTTTCCTGTCCATACCTATGGGTGCTACAACCGGCATATATCCCTTGTTGAGCAGAACCTCGAGCAGTTCGGGATTGATCTCCTCTATTTCTCCAACATGGCCGAGGTCGACCTCCTGCTCCATGTCATCGACGAAAACCTTCTTCGGGCTGATTTTCTTCGCAATAATCATATTGCCGTCATTGCCGGATACTCCTACTCCCAGGGCCCCGAATTTCGCGATAAGCGAGACGATTCCGTCATTGATCTTTCCAACAAGGACCATCTGGGCTATCTCAAGCGTCTCCAGATCGGTAATCCTGAGACCTCCAACGAACTTCGGCTCCTTGCCCATCGCCTTCATCTTTGACGTGATCTCGGGCCCTCCGCCATGGACGATTACGACCTTCATCCCGACATAATGGAGGAGGACAAGATCCTGTATCACAGTGTCAAGAACATCAGAGTCGATCATGGCATGGCCTCCCAGCTTCACGACAACAGTCTTTCCGTGGAACTGCTGTATATAGGGGAGAGCCTCCATAAGAACATCAGCGCGTTTCATGTTGTATACTTCCCGTTTATATCCACATATTTCTCAGTAAGATCGCATCCCCAGGCAGTCGCATTAAACCTTCCTTCTCCAACATCAAATTCGATTCTCAGGTTTTTGCCTTTCATAAGCTCCTTTGCCGCTGCAAGTGCTCCGGGGTTGACCTTATCGTCTGCCTTAATTACACCTTTTTCCTCAAGTATTACAGTCTTTTCCCCGCTGCTTATTGAAATGGATGTCTTCATGGGATCAAACTCCGGTCCTGCCCTTCCTGCAGCGGCGATAATCCTTCCCCAGTTTGGATCTTCGCCATATATTGCGGTCTTAACAAGCGATGATCCGACGATGGTCTTTGCAATTAATGCTGCATCGTCTTCGGACTTTGCACCAGTCACTTCGACTTCCACGAATTTGGTTGCACCCTCCCCGTCTTCTGCGATCTGTTTTGCCAGCGAGATACAGACTTCTTCAAGTGCTGAATAAAATTCATCGTAGTTCTGCTTTCCCTTTAACCCTGTTGCCGTCAGGAAGACACAGTCATTTGTTGACGTATCACCGTCGACGACAATCCTGTTGAAACTCCTCTCAGTCGCCAGTGAAAGTGTCTTCTTCAGGTCATCAGGGGAAACCTCTGC
>CAZPHR010000137.1:0-3446 GCA_964586475.1 uncultured Methanomicrobiaceae archaeon | reverse complement strand
ATATGGGGATGGGAACACCCGGTTACCAGGAAAAGGCCATTCTCACTTTCAAGAACCAAGGACTGCTCAATGATCCTTTTGCCTGAAAATATCCCTTCAACCGGTCCGGTCAGAGATACACCTGGAGATAGCTCCTTCCAGCCGTTCACAGAGATGCACCCGGCACCCATCTCAAGAACAGATCTTGTCTCAGACGATGTATCCGGCGGACAGTAGCACATAATATCCGGATTTTCACCAAGTACAGCCTTTATTCCTCCATTGTGGTCCCAGTGATCATGAGAAAGAACGAAATGAACAACCTGTTCAGGAGATATTCCCAGATCTTCCATATTTTTAAGAAGGACATCCCCTTTTGCCCCTGCATCAAAAAGAACCCCGGGTTCTTTAATAAAACACGAATAGCCAAAATCAGGCTCCACGTCAGCATTGTAAGGGATGTTGTTGTAAACCTCATATATTGAAAACATAAAAAATAGTTAGAGTTTTTCACATATTATATCAATGATACCATTGCGGATCTTTGAAAAACTCTGTCCTGCGTGAACAAGGCACGGGAGTTCTATGAGAACCTCTCTCCCATCCATATTTATTTTTACTGTATCAGGCTGGATATCAATTTCAGGAGCAATCTCAGCATCCGGAGACATCTCTGCCGTAATAAATATCTTTTCCGGGGACTCGATCATCTCGTAATCGATATCGTCCTGGTCCTCATCCTCAAATTCATCAAGAGGAATGAAACGCGACTCCCCACCATGCCCTGTGATGATAGTACAACCTACAAATCTGGAGTTTTCATCCAGTGACAGGTTGCTGATAATATCCTCCATCACTTTGGCAAAATTCCTGAATAAATCATCATTAGGCTCATTTGGCATAGATATCACACACTTTGTAATATTCACCTGTTCTCTGCACGATACCCTTCACCGCGAGACCATCCAGAAGCACCAAAAGGCCTTTCTGGCTGATTCCGGAGAATTCCTCGAGATCAACTAGTGTCATCTCACAACCTGACAATGCAAGTACCAGATTGAACTCTGTCTCACTCGCTAATATGTCTTTGCCGGTAAGTTTTAAATCACTTATTTTTCTGTCAATATCCCTCTCGACATACTCGAGATCTGCAAGTATGTTATCCCTTGATTCAAGGAGTTTTTTAACAGATCCCAACAGACTGAAGAATTCCTCTTTATTACTGTTATCACCAGCCACCCCATGTAACAATTCTGTCTCAATATTCTCCAGATCTATTACAACCTTAAAATCCCTTGAAAGATAGTAATATTTCCTTCTTGACCGGTCATTCCTTGAAAGAAGTATCTGCTCCCTCTCCATTAACTGAAGATGCTCTATTACCGCCTTAGGGCTTATCATAAGTCTGTCTGAGATCTCAGTAACAAAACAGGGCTTTTGCCTTAAAAGCTGAATAATTCTTCTTCGATTGCGATTTCCCAGAATATCGAGGAGACGGGAGACTTCATCGCCTTCCAGCATAACTTTACCTCAGGTTAGTAAAAAATAATATAAATAATTAACTATTGGAGATACGGTAGTTGGGGGCCTCATCAGTAATAAGAATATCATGAGGATGGCTTTCGATCTGGCCTGCGGCCGTAATTTTTATGAATCTGCCATTTTTCCTAAGTGTTGAAATATCAGGAGAGCCTGCATAACCCATTGCCGATTTCAGGCCTCCAACAAGCTGGAAGATAATAGACTCCACAGATCCCACATAAGGGGTTGCACCTTCGATTCCTTCCGGAACAAACTTAGTCTGACCAATCTCCCTCGGCAATCCGGGATCTTTCTTCTGGAAATAACGATCGCTGGAATGACCGCTTTCCATCACGCCAAGAGAGCCCATTCCACGATACTGTTTATAACGGCGCCCTTTTATGGCGATAACTCTTCCAGGTGCCTCATCGGTGCCTGCGAGGAGGCTGCCAAGCATTACGCAGTCGGCCCCTGCAGCGATTGCCTTTGCTATATCACCACTGTAGCGGATGCCTCCGTCTGCAATTACAGGAACATCATATTCCGAGGCTACCTGCGCAACAGATGCTACCGCCGTAATCTGGGGAACACCAACACCGGCAACCACCCGTGTCGTACAGATAGACCCGGGGCCAATCCCGACCTTAAGGCCGTCAACAGCACCGCCAAATTCTTCTGCAGCCTCACTTGTTGCAATGTTGCCTGCAATTAAATCCGCACTTACAGACTCCTTAATCTCTTTAACGGATTTTACCACATTCAGGTTATGCCCATGGGCGCAATCGGCCACAAGTGCATCAACGCCCGCTTCATCAAGCATCACGGCCCTGTTGAAGTCAAAAGGACCTACTGCCGCTGCAACACGCAAATTACCGTCTTTGTCACGGTTCGCATCAGGATACTGGTTCTTCTCAAGGAGATCCTGCATCGTGATGATCCCGATAAGCCTGTTGCCCCCGCTTACTACCGGAAGACGCTCGACCTTGTTGTTGTACATGACCTCAAGTGCATCCTCAAGAGTGATGTCCTCATTCACGGTAATCGGTTTTGAAGTCATAACTGTGCTGATATTTTCCTCGCCTTTTTTAGAGGCGATCCACCTTAGATCACGCCGGCTTACAATTCCGATTATCTCATCCCCGTCCATTACGGGGACACCGCTGATACTGTAGCGCTCCATCATTCTGGCAGCATCTCCAACGGTTGCCTGGGAATTGACCGTTAAAACCTCACGTTCAATAATATCATCCGCCTGTTTGACAAGGATGACCTGTTCTACCTCATCCTCAGGAGACATATTCCTGTGAATGACACCAAGACAGCCTGCCCTTGCAAGAGCAACAGCCATCCCGGATTCAGTAACGGTATCCATCGCAGAAGACACAAAGGGGATGGACAAATCTATGTTTCTTGAAAATCTAGAGCCTGTATTGGCCTCACTGGGCTCAACAGCCGAAGCTGCCGGTACAAGCAGAACATCGTCGAATGTATATCCTGTTTCAATATCCAGTTTCTTCAGGTACATAAATTTCCTGTCACCTGACCATTTCCATGGCCTTTTGTACTAATTCTTCCTGTATAGTCGCGCTCCTGTCGCCTCCGCAAACCATACCTCTGACACCTATAATCTCCGGATTCATTCTCTTCAATAAATCCAGGTCTTCGAATTTCAGGGAACCTGCAAGGGCAGTCTTTAACCCGAGCTTTCTGTTGGTCTCTGTAAATTCTGTAAGTGTCTTTTCGTCGAGGAAGTCAAAAAGTCTTTTTCCGTCTTTGACAGCAGTGTCAATCATTGCGACATCGGCACCGGCCTTTGCAACCAGTTCTGAAATATCCATAGGAGAGATCGTATCAACTCTCTCAAAATCAGCATATGCTGCAATAACAACATATTTTTCAGGATATTTCCATTTTACTGCCTTTGTGACAGATTCAATCATCTCAAA
>CAZPHR010000136.1:0-3462 GCA_964586475.1 uncultured Methanomicrobiaceae archaeon | reverse complement strand
CGCTTGCTGCTGATTTTTTTGAGTTGTCTCCCATGATCGGCTCATTTATTGCGGGTGTATCCATCAATAAGGTCTCCCTTAAACACAGCCTGAGCATAAAGAATGGATCAGAGTTCCTGTATATTCCATTTGCAGCGATATTTTTCATATCTCTTGGCATACTTGTGGATATCCATGAAGTAACCGCAGAAATAATTCCTTTTATTATTATCCTGACAATTGTTGCAGCCCTCTCCAAGTTCATCGGCTGCAGTCTTCCTGCAAGGTTTACAGGGATGGATTTCCATGATTCCCTGACGATAGGGGCCGGAATGATCCCCCGCGGAGAGATGGCGATGGTTATTGCTCTTGTAGGTCTGTCCATGGGCATAATCGGTCAGGATGCGTTCATCTCAATTATTATGGCAAGCCTGATATGCACTATGATTACACCGCTTTTATTAAAAGACTGGCTTTTCAGGGAGAAACATGAGTATGCGCCCCCGCTGGAAAAATAGTGTGTGTAATATTCTTTCTTAAATGCCGGGTCAGATTTTTATCCCTGAGATGAAATTACAACATAAAAAACCCCAATAAATGATTCATGGGGTATAGTTTATCTGAAATAAAGACCTATTAATGTTGGAGACCGTTTATGGAAACCAATAAACTGTATGTCGGCAACCTGACATACTCGGTAACTGAAAAACAGTTGGAAGACTTGTTTTCTCAATATGGCGACGTAAAAAGCGTTAGAATTATTGAACGTAAAGGATTTGGATTCGTTGAGATGGGATCAGCTGAAGAGGCTGAGAAGGCTATGGCCGCCCTTAATGAAACAGAGTATGAAGGACGCACGATGCGTATCGATGAGGCCCGCCCTCCGCGTCCGAGAAGCGATTTCAACAGAAGATATTAATTCTTCAGTTAATCTCATTTTTTTGTGATATATTCTATACCGCAGGTTATTTACGAAATTTCACCTGTTTGATATACGGCAATAATATGCTTTTACAGACCGATATTATAATATGACCTTCGGAAAATATCCTGCAGTTCTGGTTCACGGCTGGAAGAGCGGCCCGGAGATCTGGAGAGACCTTACAAAACGTCTTGAAAAAGAGTCCATACCATACTGGAATTTCAGTTTTACAGGCATGGAGGAGTCCGGTCCGGTCAATATCGCAATGGCGCTCAGGGATTATATCAGGAGTGCCCGGGAGAGTACAGGGTATTTTGGATATATCGATATCATATGCCACTCTACCGGGGGATTTATCGTCAGGTACCTGCTGGAGGTCATCGACGGCGGTTTAAAGGAAGAGAAGGTACGTTTTTTTATCGGAATAGGACCTGCAAATAACGGTTCGGCTATGGCTGAACTCTTCAATGACCCTGAGCACGGCCCGGCGATACTCAGCAATCTGGCAGGACTATTCGTGCCTAAGAAGTACAATCCGGAAGATGATCCAATCGTCCAGGGCCTTCGTCCCGGCAGCCGGGAGAATTCAGAGATCAAGGCTTCCTGTTTTCGTGATGATATACATTACAGGGTTATCGTATCATCAAACAACGAGTGCAACCCGGGATTTTTCCCTCCATCCAATGGTAAGACATGGGTATATACGGAAGAAGGTTCATGGGAGATGACATATCTTGGTGACGGCGTTGTCGCACATATAGACTCCTTTGTACAGGGAGCAGGTGTTGACGTGCTTCCCGGAAACCGGGAACAGTTCATATCAGGACCGTTTTTGTACTGTCATATAATGCTTCCCAAGAACAAAGAGGTAATAGACAGGATTTTAGAATATCTTACCGATTCAAAGACCGAACCGCAGTTCTTCTGCTGAATTATTTTGTCTTTTTTTCAATATCGCTGATAAGCCTGGCAAGAGCTTTCTTTTTTGCAGGGTCATTTTCCTTCATTATTGCGACCGAAATGACAGGAATAATTGTTCTCCCTCTTTTATTCAGGGCTGATTGTGCCTCCCCGGCAATCTCATCATCCTTATCGAAGAAAGCGTGCAGCAGAGGACGGACGGATCTGATGTCATCTATACCTGCAATTGCTTTTACTGCCCCCATCCTGTTCTCCGGGTCGGGGTCCTCAAGAAGTTGTGCAAGCATGTCTATCGCATCCACACCCTTTATTTCCAGTTCTTTCCACTTTTTCCCCTCTACAAGGGATAATATTTCATCTTCTCTGGAGATCTCCCTGATAAGGTATTTGAAGACCTCTCGTCTTGCTGGATTCCGGGTTTTTTCATATATCTTTTCAAGTACCGGGATTGCTTTAATACCTGTATTCAGGATTCCCTGCCTTGCAATGGCAGCGATCTTTTCATCGCTGTCGAAAAGTAACTCTGCCAGGGGAGAAACTGACTTTTCTCCACCGATCCTTACAATTGCAGAGACAATTTCTTTCTTTGTTCCGGGATCGGCTGAATCTGTTCTTTCAGAGAGGTATTTTATCGCCGAAGGACCTGCCCCTGAAATTTTATCCCAGTTTCCGGTCTTTATCGAGTTTAAGATAATATCTTTATTGCCAATTTCATCAACCAGGGATTCAAGCTCTTCACGATGAGCGGAGTCTTTCTCTTTTGACGCAATCTCAGTAATGGCAGGTATTGCAGTTTTTCCCATTCCGAGAAGTCCTTCCCTGGCAATGTTTGATATCTCCTGATCGATGTCGAAAACCGCCCCGGATATTGGCAATACTGCATCTTTTCCACCGATCCTGATTATAGTCTTCAATGCCATGACTCTTTTATCCGAGGACGGATTGGCAATTATTAGTGATAGTGGTTCGATAGCATAAACTCCAAGATTCTCCAGTTCACTCCACCGGCCTTTGGCTGCCAGAAACCAGGCGAGGTCATTTTTATCACTTAATTTCAAACCTGCTTTTTCAATTGTATCTGCAATCCTTTCCCTGAAGAGATCACTGCCGCTCCCTTTCAACTCTTTAAGCAGGGCAGCTTTTGCCTTATCTCCATAAATCACCAGCGATTCTGATGCAAGTTCTGCCAGAGCATTTTCAGAATAACTGAAGACTGAGATCAGGGGTCCGATTGCCCTTTCATCCCGGATCTTTCCAAGAAGGCGTATTGCAAGAGCCTTAACGCCCGGGTCCTTGTCAGCAAGGGCGAAGTGAAGTGCGTCAGGAATTCTTCCATCTCCTGAGTCCTTTGTAAATGCGAGAATGAGTGCCTTTTTCACATCAGGATTTTTTTCACTCCTTATCCTGTCATATGTGGCATTAATCGCTTCTTCGTCCCTGCTTTTCAGGATGGTCCCTGCAATGACAATCCTCATCTCTGTCTTTCCGTAGTTCAGTGTTCTGATCATCCCCCTGATTCCCGGCTTTCCGATTTTTATCAGGAGATTTGCAACCTCCTTCTGGAACTCAGGTTCTGCATTGCTCATAAAACTCATGAGCGGCTCAACTGCCGGCTCGCCGGTCTTAACAATCTTTTCCGC
>CAZPHR010000135.1:1154-3483 GCA_964586475.1 uncultured Methanomicrobiaceae archaeon | reverse complement strand
CATCATCACCGGATTTGCAAAGGGAATGGAATCAACGGTCTGGTCCGTTCTCATCATCGGTGTTGCAATCTATATCGCGTTCCAGCTTGCAGGCCTCTACGGTATTGCAATATCAGCTGTCGGAATGCTCGCAACACTTGGTATTTCACTCGCAGTCGATGCATACGGCCCTGTCGCTGACAATGCCGGCGGTATCGCAGAGATGTCACACCAGAAGAAGGAAGTCCGCGAGATCACCGATACACTCGATGCGGTCGGAAACACAACAGCTGCAATCGGAAAGGGTTTTGCAATCGGTTCAGCAGCCCTTACCGCACTTGCACTCTTTGCATCATACGGTATTGCAGTCGGTCTTGAGTATATCGATGTAATGAACTCCAATGTATTCATCGGTCTCTTAATCGGTGCAATGCTCCCGTTCCTCTTCTCTTCAATGACGATGATGGCCGTCGGAAAGGCCGCCATGGGAATTGTTGTCGAAGTAAGGAGGCAGTTTAAGGAGATTAAGGGATTAATGGAGGGTGAAGCCGAACCCGATTACGCATCATGTGTAACAATCTCGACAAACTCTGCATTGAGAGAGATGGTAGCTCCCGGTGTCCTTGCAATCGCAGCACCTATTATCATCGGACTTCTTCTTGGTCCCGGAGCACTTGGCGGACTTCTCGCAGGTTCGCTCGTCTCAGGTTTCATGCTTGCAATCACAATGGCAAACGCCGGTGGTGCATGGGACAATGCAAAGAAGTACATTGAACTTGGAAACTACGGCGGAAAGGGATCAGATGCTCACAAGGCCGGCGTCACAGGCGATACAGTCGGTGACCCGTTCAAGGACACATCAGGCCCTGCAATCAACATCCTGCTCAAGCTCATGAGCATCGTGGCTGTTGTATTTGCACCGCTCTTCCTTGCACTCTAATTTTTTCTTTTTTTATTACGCCCTGTTCAGGATTTCACCTTCGCTCTGTGAATTTAAAGGAGCGCAAAAACATTATCGCGAAAATTTTTCTCTTCAGGTGACGGGAATCAATATTTTATGATTTTTATTCAGTTAGTCCCGGGTCAGACAAATTTTATCTTCAACTGACATCCGGAAATCCGTTGTCATGGTCAAACAAATTATAAATGATTAGAAGAGATTTCAAATTGAAGGCGAAAGGTGGAGAGATCCGCCTGCTCTCCCTTCCTGTTGATCTGTTTTACTGTTCCATGACTTATTAAAAAGATTATAATGCTTTAGCTCCTGTTCTCCTTCCTGTAGATATAATAGATTCCGAAGAGAACAAGCGCCATAAGCACCGCAATTACTACCGGATTCGTTATAGCGGTTACGATATCGAAGGTCTCTTTTACAATGAACTGCACCTTGAGCTCGTCGGATAAGCACAGGTTGTTGATGCCGTCGTAGTATTTGATCTCAGTATTAAGGCCGTAGGGCTTGATTATCGCATTCCTGTCGAGCGAGAGGGAGTATTCAGCAGTTACTGTCTCTCCCGGTGCGATATCGCCGAGTATCGCCGAGTCTGAGACTGCCGAGAAGGGTGTCTTTGCAGTTATTCTCGCACTGGCATCGTATGCGGTCGCATCACCGGTATTTTTGTAACTGATACTGATAGTCTTCGTTTTTCCCGGTGAGAAAGGGATCTCTTCTGAAACCACCCTGAACTTCGGTCCTGAACCGGTATCGATTCCGACAGTCACGTCCTCTGACTCGCCCAGGTTCCCGTATTCGTCAGTATAGATGATTATAAATTCAGCCGGGTATTCGCCTGAATCGATCTTATCGGTTACAGACGCTTTGAACCGGGTTGTCTTCGTTTCCCCCGGTGCAATGCTTCCGATGAAGACGCTTCCCTCCTCTGCAGTTACCGGACTTCCGGGAGGGAAGATAAGCATCGCTTCGGCATTTTTACCGTATGCGTATCCCGTGTTTTTGTATTTTATATTGATATATCCCTGCTTTCCTGCATCGAGATTCTCATTTTCGATTGAGATGATCTCAGGGATGATCTTTCCTTTAACTATAACCGGGATGTTAATCCTGTTTATAGATATATCGTATTCGTATTTTATCTCGGTCTCACTGATGAGATAGCCATACGAGAGGTAATCTGAATCTGTGACCAGCACAAGATTGTATTTCCCTGCTTCAGCGTCTTCGGGGATATAGATCACAAAACCAACAGTCACTGATTCCCCTTTGGGAATATCCCCGACCATATAGGTCCCGCTCTTGATCACAACCGGGGAGTCTCCCGGAAGAAGAGTTGCATCAGTATAAAGAAAAATTGGAAGACTGTTCTCAAATAGAAAGCCCATTACAATAGAG
>CAZPHR010000135.1:0-1144 GCA_964586475.1 uncultured Methanomicrobiaceae archaeon | reverse complement strand
ATCTGCGGGTATAGGTTCAGGAGCTCTTCCGTATCCTCGGCCTGGTTCTCGATGATTAACTCTATCTGGTAGTTGTTTCCCGGGTATAACTCATTAGAACCCGTAATCGTCGCGGCAAGTGAGGGTTCGCTCCAGAGATACTCTTCCCCGGCGATTACAGGCGGGACTGCAATAAGGGTAAGCAGAATCAGGGCCGTCAGGATACCCGTGATTCCCCCTGTGGGCTGGCTCCTTTTTTTGGTTGATTTCTCTATCCTGTTCATTGAAATGTCCGCTTCAGTTATTCCCCGTTTTTCCTTCTACGGACAATCATGAATCCGGCTGCAGCGATTATCACCAATGCAATAATTATTCCGGCGACAATGAGGGTCGTATCCTTTCCCTCCTGAACATCGACGAGGATCTTGCCGGTGTCGGAAACATAGTTGTTGTTGTCCGCATCATTGTAACGGATCTCTGAATTCAGGGCATACTGCTTGATCGTTGCATCGGATGATACCTTCACCTTGTAGACTCCCTGTGCCGATTCTCCCGGTTTGAGGTCCCCGAGATAGACGTTGTCATCATCACTCGAGAATGGATCGACAACGCTGATGCGTCCTTCGGCCTGGTATGCGGTCGCATCACCCGTATTTTTGTATGTGACATATATGAGACAGTCCTTTCCCGCATAAGCTGCTGAAGGCTTACCCGTGGACTCGAAGCTGATCTTTCCTGAAAAGCCAACGCCGACGGAGGATATAGCAGTCTGTGCACTCATCCCCTCGTAGTCCTTGTAGACCGCATAGACCTCAAGCGGATATTTCTGTGAAGGGTCGGCATCTTTCGATACCGAAACCTTGAACCTGGCATCGATCTCGTCTCCGGGGCCGAATTCACCGATAAAGATGCTGTCCTCTATAGGTACAACCGGGTTTTTTCCTGCAGGATGTATGTATATTGCAGTCTCCTGTCCTGTATCAGATCCGCTGTTTTTGATATTCATCGAGATATAGCCTTCTCCTCCGGCATAAAGACCTGAAGTGTCGATAGAGGTGATATCGAGCTGAACAGAGGGTTTTATCTTTATTCTTACAGGGATGTCTTCAGAGACCTTTTTGAAACTGTAAGAGATGGCATCCGTCCCTGTCTGTTCTGTGTGATA
>CAZPHR010000134.1:0-3524 GCA_964586475.1 uncultured Methanomicrobiaceae archaeon | reverse complement strand
GCAGATCGGTGCGGCCCTGAAAAATCCTGTCAGTATTATCGGCGGGCCTGTTGTATTCGGCTCTTCCCCCGGGGGCGGAGAGGCTGCAGAGAAGCAGTGTTTTTCTGCCTATAATCATGTGCTTGAAGGGGAAACGGGTGCAGCAGTCGATTCTGTAATCCGCGGTGAAGGAGACTGCGGCAGCTTTGATTATAGCCGGATTGATGAGTTCAGTGTCGCCGGTGCGGGAATTATTCAAAAGCATCCGGGTTTTCCTGATGTAATATGTGAGATCGAGACAGCCCGCGGCTGTTCGAGATTTGTCTCCGGGGGATGCTCATTCTGCACTGAATTCCTTTATGGCGAACCAAAATTCAGGAATCCGGCAGGAATCCATGCAGAGGTTAAGGCCCTGTATGATTCGGGCATCAGGCATTTCAGGGTGGGGCGTCAGCCGGATATCCTGACTTACGGTGTTCATGGCAGTGAATATCCCTGCCCCGATCCCGAAAAGATCGAGTTCCTCTTCAGTGGTATAAGGGCCGCTGCACCTGAACTAAAGACACTGCACATCGACAATATCAACCCGAGAAATATTTTTGAGCACGAAGAAGCCGCAACCGAAGCGCTGAAGTCCATCATTCGCTGGCACACTCCCGGAGATGTTGCTGCGTTCGGCATGGAATCTGCAGACCCGGCCGTGATTGAGGCAAATAATCTCAAGGCAATGCCGGATCAGGTCATGCGTGCTATTGAGATTGTAAATGAGGTCGGGGGGGAAAGAGAGGGAGGTGTACCCCATCTTCTTCCGGGTCTGAATTTTGTTTTAGGGCTGAAGGGGGAATCCCCTGCGACATATGATCTGAATCTGGGGTTTCTCAGGAATGTGCTTGAGAGCGGCCTTCTGGTGAGAAGAGTGAATATCAGGCAGGTTATGCCATTTGAAGGAACAAAGGCCTGGGGAGAGAATACCATCGGTATGTATGATGATCTTTTCAGGAAATTCAAGGATGATGTAAGGAAGAATTTCGATCATCCTATGTTGAAAAAGGTCTTCCCGCGTGGAACGACACTGGGTGACGTAATCATCGAAGAGGAGGGGAATGTCTCGTTTGGCAGGCAGATGGGATCATATCCCATACTTGTCGGGGTCCCGATGAAGATCCCGAAGTCAGTTCATATTGATGCGGTTGTAACAGACTGGGGCCAGAGATCAGTTACTGCGTTTCAAAACCCGGTGAAAATAAATGAGCTCCCTCTATCAGCAATAAAGCAGATTCCCGGAATCGGTAAAAAGACGGCTGTATCCATCGCAGCGAAGAGGCCCTTTAGGGATCTCGGGGAGCTTCACAGGGTGGCAGGGAAGACGGAACTGGATGATTTCTTTTCGTTTGAGTAGTTTTTTATTTCAATAAAAGGGAGGGGGAGACCCCCTCCCTATTACCCTCCCCTTCATAATGACAGGTCGCAGTCGTGGACGGGCGAGAGTCCCCTCCTGCTCCAAAAAATATATCTCCCGGCCGAGGCAACCGAAGGGCTGTCGCCCTTTCGAAACCGAAGGCGACCTTCGGTCACTTCTTCATATCATGAAATATCGACTTTTTGAACTAATCGGTGTAGCGTCCAGGCCGGGCTATCAATATTGCGTAAGTTCGCGTAGCGAATTAAGCATCGGGCTGCCCCGGAGGGGCTTATGCCCTGTTCCAATATCCCGGGAGTTTCATCGCCCGCCAAAAACCGTAATCAGGATCAGATCGTCGTTGAGCATTACTCCGGAAATAACAACTTCAGTCCCTGAATTGTCAGGGCCGGCAACTGTAATATTTTTTGGGGATGCGTTTCCTGTTCTGATAATTGCCGTGAAAAATTCGTCTCTTTCTTCACATTTTTTCCAGACCTTTGCAAAAAGGGCATCTGTCAGATCGCCTGTATCAAACCCGAAGAATTCTGCGAATGAATCATTGACATTGAAGATCTCAAAATCAGGGTGTGTCAGGAGGCAGAGCCCGGCCCCGGTCCTGAGAAAGGCCTCCCTGTATACGTTATCTCCCCTGTCCCGGATGTTTGCTGAATTTTTGAAAATTCCCATTCAGTTTTCTCCCTACTTCCGGTTATTGAATTTCCTTTAGTTCCAGGAATCGCAGGATATCCGTTCTTGTCACAATCCCCTCCACCTGTCCGCCCTTTACTACCGGAACCCTGCCGATGTTCATCGTCGACATCAGTTTAAGGGCATCTGTAAGGGGGGCTTCCGGCGGCAGTGTCGCAGGATCCCTTGTCATGACATCCTTAACAATCATCGCCTCCCTGTCGATCGATGATATGTGGTTTATGTCATGGAGTGTGACTACACCGATAAGCGTTCCGTTATCTATTACCGGGAATCCCAGGTGCTTTGTGTTGTACATTGCCTGGACGACGGAATCAACGGAACTTCCGGGTGTAATGTATGTTACAGGACTCGACATCGCATCCCCAACACTTACGCCCTCAAGCAGGTGTGAATATTTTACCATTGTAGCTTCCTGTCCTGCCCCGAGATAGACGAAGACTGCAATTATTATTAAAATGGGGTTAAACCAGAGGAGACCGATTATTCCGAATACTATCGCAAACCCCCTGCCAATATCGGCGGCTATCGCAGTTGCCTGGTGAATGGGCATCCTCTTTGCCAGAAATGCCCTGAGGACCCTGCCCCCGTCCATCGGGAATGCCGGGATGAGGTTGAAGAGGAAGAGGAGTATGTTCAGGAAACTAAGATACCCGAATATATAGAAGATAAGGCCGCCAACGGCCGGCTGCGGGATGAAGTAAAACGAAAGCAGAGCGAGTATTCCTGTTATTATTCCTATTACAAGGCTTGCAAGCGGCCCTGCAATCGCCATTGGCATTTCGACATCCGGGTCAGGTGATTTTCCTTCATCTATTGCCGAAACTCCTCCAAGGATAAGCAGAGTAATGCTCTTTACCTCAAGGCCTTTTGAGATGGCAACGACAGAATGGGCGAGCTCATGGATGAGCACTCCGGCGAAAAGTGACAGTGTCACAACCATGCCGAGAATGTAAGGTGTATGCCCGGAGGTGATAATCGAAGTATCCACCGGTCCCGGAAGTCCGAAAACCGTCTCAAGAAAACTGACGCTGTACGCTATCTGGAAGGCAATTATCATTGTGAAGAGGGGTATCACTATGAGAAATGTGAAATGAAGACGTATCGGTATGCCGAAGAGTTGTCCGATCTGGATGGAATCTTTCATTGGGAAAGATTATATTTTTAACTTTTAAGAATTATACCTTCAACCGGGTATAATATGAAGACACAGATAACAGATCTTTTTGGCATGGATGTTTATACGGACAAGGCCGTCAGGGTGGGCAATGTCGATGATGCTGTTTTAAATGTAGATACGAAGAAGGTCGATTTCCTTGCGGTAGGAAATCTTAATCCGGATCTCTTTCAGCTCAAGGGTTTTAAGGGTATCCGGATTCCGTTCCGCATCATAAAATCGGTCGGCGATGTTATCATTATAAGACACTTCAACAGC
>CAZPHR010000133.1:0-3537 GCA_964586475.1 uncultured Methanomicrobiaceae archaeon | reverse complement strand
GTAAACTTATGAAGGAACTCGGAAGGATGAACTATCACTTCAAGCTCCGCACATATCCCCACCAGGTGCTTCGCGAGAACAAGCAGGCGACCGGTGCAGGTGCTGACCGTGTGTCGGAGGGAATGAGGATGGCATTCGGAAAGGCTGTAGGAACAGCTGCCCGTGTCCAGCCCCAGCAGAAGATCTTTACCGTCTACACAACCGAGGCAAACGCGGAGAAGGCAAAGGTGGCACTGAAGAGTGCAGGATACAAGCTTCCGACACCCGTCCGCCTTACTATCGAGAAGAGAAAGACAGCTTAATTTCATTTAAATATTTTTTTAGGGCAAAATCCCGTCTAAAAAATATTTTTTTCGATTCCCGTTTGTTTCCGGTTTTTTATTTTACTTTCCTGTGGAGTTTTATATAGGGCATAAGCCCCTGCGGGGCAGCCCAATGCTCAGTTCGCTCCGCGAACATTCGCAATCATGATAGCCCGGTCTGGGCGCTACCCGTCCGGGTAGCCCCGCCCGGGAGGGAAACAGATTTTATTGAAACGAACCTGTGCCCTGAATTCTCCCCGGGTTTTGAAAGAGCGACAGCCCTTCGGTTGCCTCGCCCGGGGAGGAACCTGTTTTAGGTTTAAATGGAATATCGGAGATATGCTCGATGTTTAGAGCACAGGTGTTCCGGAGCCGGAGGGATGCCTGCCCATCCCCTGATTGCTCCGGGAGTCCTGCATTTAATCGACGGTTGAATATATTTGTTCTCTCCCGGCCGAAGGCCGGGCTATCGCGATTGCGAAAGTTCGCGAAGCGATACTTTCGCCTGGGTTGCCCCAGAGGGGCTTATGCCCTTCAAATAATATCTCCCCCCCCTAAAAAAATTCTTCAGGAATAATATCATTGTATTAAAGAGATATCAGCCGATATGGCTGTAGTGATGCCGATGCTAAGGGAGAAAGTGGCCAAAGCCGCGGAAGAGGCGATAAGGGAGGCGGAGATCCGGCTGCCGCCCGATTTTATGAGGGCGTTTGAGAAGACGATAGCCCGTGAGACGCGGGAGGTCGCCTTATCGGAATATTCGAACATACTTGAGAATATACGGCAGGCGGAGGCGCTGGAACTTCCGCTGTGCCAGGATACCGGGCTACATATATTCTATGTCACCCTGCCTCCCGGAGTCCCGTTTACAGAAGACCTTTTCCTGGGGATTCGCGACGGGGTGGCGAGAGCGACGAAAAATATTCCTCTAAGGCCCAATGCCGTCGATCCGCTGACCCGGCACAATACGGGGAACAATCTCGGGACAGGGACTCCCTCAATACATGTAAGTCCCGGGGAGAAGTTCACAATCACGGCGATGCCCAAAGGAGGCGGGAGCGAGAATATGTCGCGGATGGCGATGCTGCTTCCATCCGAAGCGGGCAAGGTGAAGGAGTTCATCGTACAGACGATGCTGATCGCCGGTGGAAGGCCCTGCCCGCCGGTCGTTCTCGGGGTCGGGATCGGCGGGACTTTCGACAGCGTGACCGCCCTTGCAAAGGAGGCCCTCTTAGAGCCTGTCGATGTGATGGACGACTTCGAGCAGGAGATCTGCGACGCCGTCAACGGTCTCGGCATCGGCCCGATGGGTCTTGGCGGCGATACGACCTGTATAGCAGTCAAGGTGAAGAAAGGCCACTGCCACACTGCCTCCCTCCCTGTTGCGGTGAATGTCCAGTGCTGGGCATGCAGGAGGGCAACCGTGGAGGTGGATCTTTGACTGCCATCCGGCTCAAAACACCGCTTGGAGAAGAGATTCTTGACCTCCGTGCAGGCGACAGGGTCGAGCTCTCCGGGACGATATATACCGCAAGGGATGAGGCCCATATGCGGATGATCGAGGAGGAGATCCCCTTCGATCCTGAAGGTGCGGTCATCTTCCACTGCGGCCCGGTAATATCGGACGGAAAGGTGGTCGCCGCCGGCCCCACAACCTCGGCAAGGCTCAATTCAATATGCGGCTTTCTCCTTGACGCAGGCGTTAAGGCATTCATCGGAAAGGGCGGGATGAGCCGCGGGGTCTCAGAGCTCATGAAGGAGAGAGCAGTCTATCTTGCCTATACCGGCGGCTGTGCGGCTCTTGCCGCATCGAAGATGAAGCTTAAAGGTGTATACTTTGAGGATCTCGGGATGGCGGAGGCCATATGGGAGATCGAAGTCGACAGGCTCCCGCTGACCGTTGCGATGGACGCTCATGGCGGGGATCTGTATTCAGGGGTTAGCGAATCTGCGCAGAGGTCGTTTTCATCCTTATATCCCCGGCGCTGACGATTGGAAATAAGGAGATATTTAGTAATTATAAGGAGCAATAATATACAACCATTAATTTCCCAGGTCGTGCCCTATGAAACTTGTTATTGATCAGAACCTCTGCAAGGGGTGTAATTTATGCACAATGGTATGCCCCTACAATATATTTCAGGAAGGAAGTGAGCTTAACAAAAAGGGCGTGGTCGTTCCTGAACTTGACCGGCCGGAGAGGTGCACCAACTGCAGGCTGACAGCTCTCTACCAGCGAAGACTTTGCGGAGTCTGCCAGCTGATATGCCCGGATCAGGCGATAAAATGGATTGAAGAGGAGCCATATGAATCGATGAAGGTGGTGATTGAGTATTGAGCAGGATTGAATTCATGCAGGGCAACATCGCCTGTGCCGAAGGAGCACTTGCAGCAGGCTGCTCCTTCTTCGGCGGATACCCGATAACACCGTCCACGGAGGTTGCCGAGCATATGGCAAAGGTGCTCCCCAAAAAGGGCGGCACATTCATCCAGATGGAGGATGAGATTGCAAGCATATCCTCGATAATCGGGGCGTCATGGGCCGGTGCACGATCGATGACCGCAACCAGCGGCCCGGGTTTTTCGCTCATGATGGAGAACATCGGCTCTGCGGTCATCACCGAAACCCCTCTTGTAATCGTAAATATCCAGAGAGGCGGCCCTTCAACAGGACAGCCGACGATGGGTGCGCAGGGTGATATGATGCAGTGCAGGTTCGGCTCGCACGGCGACTACAGTGCAATCGCATTGTCACCGTCCACCGTCCAGGAGATGTTCGACCTTACCGCAAAGGCGTTCAACCTCGCCGACAGGTTCAGGTGCCCGGTCTTCGTGATGTCGGACGAGATTATCGGCCATATGAGGGAGAAGGTCGTTCTGCCCGATGAGGTGGAGATAAAGACGCGTAAAACTCTGAAGGAGGGATATCTCCCCTTCCAGCCCGAGGATGACATGATCCCCGGCTTCCCTGTCTTCGGGAAAGGGCACCGGGTGCATGTCACCGGCCTTACGCATGACCAGAGGGGATATCCCGATGCGACGGACTGCGAACTTCACAGCGAACTTGTCACCCGTCTTGTCAATAAGATCGAGTCGAAGAGGCACGAGATCGCGGACTATGACATAGTCAATCCGGACGCGGAGATTGTCTTTATTACGTACGGGCCTCCCGGGAGAGCAGTGCGGCAGCTGATCCACGACAATCCCGATATGGGGATCGGCCACCTGAACCTCA
>CAZPHR010000132.1:1603-3542 GCA_964586475.1 uncultured Methanomicrobiaceae archaeon | reverse complement strand
TCTTTTATCCCCGCTCTTGCTCTCTTCATCTTGCATTCTGTTTCCCTCTCCCATGTATATGCCCAGGACAAGAAGGTTCCATGGAACGATGACGGGACGCTCACCGAGCGCTATGTCTATGACGTAAGATCCTCCGGCGATTACCGGATGCTATACCGTGTCTGGGCAGCCCCGCTCTATTCAGCCCTCTCATCATACTATCCCGGGGAAATTTCACATATCGAACTGATGGGAATGGAGATTCCCGAAGGCACCGTCGGCTATATCAAGACAAAGAACGACGAGGTCTACCTGTTCGACTCGCAACAGGGTTCTATAAAGTCTTTTGTTAGCGAGAAGGCATATAACAACGAAGTAGGGATAGTGGATACAGGATATTTCGGCCAGGGAGAATACATAGTAGAATACACCTATATTATCTACCCGCCGATCGAGTATGACGAAGAGGCGGCACATATCAACCTGATGTTTGCAAGCGACCACATCCCTTACAAAAATGTGAAGATCGTCCTCAATTCCGAAATGATTACGAAGGTCTTCACCCATCCGCCGGGTTATGAGATCGAAAACGAAGACGGAAAAGTTATCATAACAGGCAGCTCTCCTGAAAACCAGATGATCGAGGTTGAGATGCTGCTTACACCCGAAGCCGCCAATATCATCCCCGGCTATAAGAATTATGTAAACGGGGTAATCGAAAAGACAGAATCCTCGAACAGCGGCTATGACCTTGGGTTTGCGGTAGCAGACACGATAATCACAATCGGAAAGATACTGGTTCTGCTTACACCCTTCCTGTTACTGGTCCTCTATATCAGGACAGGCAGAGAGAAGAAATTCACCGTGCCAAAATACCTCAGCACGATACCGGATAAAAAACTTACTCCATGGCAGACAAACCTGCTCTTCAAAGGCGATGCGTTCACATCGGACGAGAACGGTTTCTATGCAACAATCCTCAGCCTTCACAAACAGAAAAAGATCAAAATCAGCGAGAAGGATGACAAAAAAGGAATCCTGATTGAAGTTCTGGATACGACATCAAACGACAGGTATGAGCAGAGGGTGCTCAATTTCATAAATGTAAATTCCGGAGAAGAAGGATTACTTGACACCGGATACTTTGAAGAGGTATCCAAAAAGGCAGCGAAATCGATGGCGGACGAGAGAATTGCCAGTTCGATTAAAGAAAGCCTCAACGACCTTACTTCAGAATCTGATGAATCATTGTCTGGAAAATATGCAGTCGACGGGAGAGGGTCTCTCATCCCCTTCTACATAGCAGGAGCACTTCTTATCATAATATCAATAGGAATTCTCTTCCTCTTCCCTGACGCAGCTGGTTCTCTGTTCACCGGAGCACTCCTTGGAGGAATTATAATAATCCAGGGTGTCATCGCAACAGTATTCCCCTCTACATTATTCGGTCACTGGAAAGAGGATTATTATAAAGAAAAACTCGAATGGGAGTCATTTAAGAATTTCCTCTCCGACATGAGCCAGATAAAAAAATACGGGACAGAAGATCTCAACATGTGGGGCGAATGGCTCATTTACGGAACAGCTCTCGGTGTCGGCGACAAAGTAGAGGCGGCAATGAAAGAGCTCAATGTCGATATATCCGAAAGAGGCTACTTCTACCCGCATTACATCTGGTTTGCCGGTTTCCATACCATAAGCTCCTTTACACCGCCCTCCCAGGGCGGATCAGGCGGTGGCTTTGGCGGGGGAGGCGGTTTCGGGGGCGGCGGTGCCGGCGGACGATAACAATTCAAACAATCCCTTTTTTAAAAATTCATTCCGGGTGTATCATTATTCAGGAATAATTATTTCAGGCAAAGAGGGGAATAAATTAGAAAAAGTTGAAGATGAATCCTCCTGCCAGAGACCCGGAAAAAAAGAGACCGCGACTACCCCCTACCCTTCGGGATATCGTATA
>CAZPHR010000132.1:0-1593 GCA_964586475.1 uncultured Methanomicrobiaceae archaeon | reverse complement strand
AATTTTACAGAAGGAGAGGAGCTCAGCAGATATAAAAATCATTTTCATTCGCGCGCAGGAGCTAAGCAAATTCAAAAATCATTATTTAAGAAGGAGAGGAGCTGCGCAGATTAATAAATGAATTCTTCGGATAGTAAAATTAAAAAAAGACCGCGACTCCCCCCTACCCTTCGGGATATCGTATATATTGCTGTAATATCCACACCCGTACCCGGAAAAGACAGCAACTTTGAGGTCAATGCAATCACAATGTCGGATTATTCAATTATAAAGCTGAAATATTCAAGAAAATCAAGAATCAGCCCTGGAATGGTTATCGATTTGAGGGATTTCGGTGAACTCAGCCATTACACGATTGAAGAAAATATTCCCTTTGAATCTCTGGGAAACAGGGAGAGATCATATATCGGCAAAGCCCTGGCATCAGCTGGAGAGAAACACCCGATTGGACTTTTTAAAGCACAGACAATGGCAGAAGAAGGGATAGAGAATCTTTTCAGGCTGTTGAATTTAAATGACCCGAAAAGACTAAAGATTTTTCTGGAAGAACTTAAGAAGTCAGGTTTAAAAGACAGCATTACGCACAGGGACATTTTCGGCCATTTTATCAGGGCATTTTCAGGAGCCGGAAGCCCCCCGGACATACGGCAGCAGGAGGCCCTGATAAGTATATGCGGGAACAATCCGCAGGTAATTATTGAACTGGCTGAAGGATTTCTGGAATCATTTGAGCAGGAATAATTACCTTCCGCCAAACCTCTTAAGCCGGATTAGAAGCGATCTTCTCCCTTCCGGGCCAATATCTGTATTCCTGACATCAATAGCACCATTATAAGCAGATATCAGCATCTTTATAACATATACCGGAAGATTTGCCGGACGAAGCGTATCCCCGTCAGGAATTTTCAGTACCTGTTCTATACCCTCTATCACCCCGGAATCATTAAGATCATCGATGATAATTGTAATATTCTCCTTTTCATTCATATGACGAATATTTAGGCGGACGTTTTCCTGGGTGGCACAGAACATATTGAGAATATTAATGAAGACATAAGACAGGTTATCATCAGCGAATACAAAATAAAGTGCTCGATCATATTCAATCTCTGCATCGGCAAAATGATAAACAGCACTCCTAATTATCGAGTCGAGACATATCGGTTTTAATGAAGGGTTCCCGGCAAGTAGAATTTCATAGATTACACGCAGATTATTAATAATATCCATCCGGGGGCTTATCTCCCGGATCCATTCTCCCGCCTGAATCTTCAGTATCATTATCTCCCCGTATTCTGTTATGGCTGATTATCGTATTCCATATCCTGTCGTTTTCCTTCAGTGCAATACCCAGGAAATCCTTTATCTCATTGTATTCTTTTTCAAATTTCTCTTCAACAATCCCTTTGACAACAATAGAACCGGTCTCTTTTCCAATCTCTTCAAGAGTTGTCTTTTCAAAGGGTGTAAACCGTGAATTGTCCCCTTTTGCGACATAAAGAACACCCACCACCGCATTCTCAGAAAAAATAGGTATTCCTGCATATGAGATCGCACCGAGATCCTCCATAACCTTTACATCAAATATTCCGG
>CAZPHR010000131.1:2162-3600 GCA_964586475.1 uncultured Methanomicrobiaceae archaeon | reverse complement strand
AAGCGACCCGACAGGTTCGTCTGTATTCAGGTAGGTCTCGGTCCCGGTCTTCATCGAAGTCATCGATGCACCGTAGAGTCCGAAGAGCAGCACTCCCAGCACAAGACCTGCAACTATGAATGTATGCCTGTTGATGGCATCGGCAATTATCTCAAAAGGCGATTTCAAAACGTTTACGCTCCGTTAAATCAGTAAATATTGGATTTTTATGCAATGCAGATGGAAATTCCGGGAAATAACGCCGTAAGTCCTGATTTTCTCCTGAAATAAGGATTATCCCCGAGATATTCATTTATAAGCCTGTAAAGGATCTCTTCAGCGATTTCCATATCGTTCATTTTTCCGGCAGGAATATCCATATCCTCCGCAAAGCTGTACATCCTCTCCAGATCAGTAAAATAGTATACTGAGCAGCCGGAGATGGATTTTTTATCTATGCCCCGGATTAGGTTGGGAATTATATCTGTGTCATAAATATTTTCAATATCATCGCTATTAAGTCTGTGGAGGAATTCGACTATCGTCCGGCAGAAAGCCGGGGGGATGAATCCGGCCTCCTCCCAGACGGTCGAAGTTTCATGAATCGGGTAACTGGAAATAATCTTATTTTTCTCTGGCATTCATCGCCACCCCGGGATGCTCAATAATTATTTGGGTTAGGATTATTAATAATCAGGTGCAACTTTTGGAGTTGTAAATATGGATATTAATAGTGAAATTGTAGAAACACTTACCAGTCTTGGATTTACGGAATATGAGGGGAAAGCATATATTGCCCTTATTGGTATCGGCAGCGCGACTGCAAGGGAGATTGGCGAGATCTCCGGTGTTCCCCATGGAAGGATCTATTCGGTCCTTAGATCGCTTGCGGGAAAGGGTTATATCATGGTTGAAGAAGGAACACCTGCACATTATTGTGCTGAAAAACCCTCTGACGTGTTGAGGCCTCTTAAGGAAGATATAGACCGGAGAATATTGAAAGCCGGTGATTATCTTTCAAATATCCATTATGAATCTCTTCCCCCTTCGAAGATGTGGACGATAAGGAGCGAGGTCGGGGTCCAGAACAGGTTAAAGACCCTTATCCAGAATGCCGAAAGAGAGATATTCATTATGTCCGCAGACCCGATGTCCGTCAAACGCGTATCTGAAGATCTCCAGAAGGTGAGGAAAAGGGTTGATATTGAGGTACATACGTTCAATGTTGAGGCATTTTCAGGTATGAAACTTGATATCCACCGGAAAAGCGACATGCTCATAGGTTTTATGGAAAATATGAAAAATTACATCCCTGAAGGGGAATTCAAACCAAATCATGAAACAACAAGTGTTTATATTATTGACCGAAAAATCAGCGCCGTGATTGAGGAAGAAAACGGTAAAATCGTTGGTCATATTGTAGCAATTCCTGAATTCTGCTATATGATAAGATCATTCA
>CAZPHR010000131.1:0-2152 GCA_964586475.1 uncultured Methanomicrobiaceae archaeon | reverse complement strand
GTTTATTCTTGAAAATAATGAGAATCTTGTTCTTCCTGACTGAAATGGTAATTAATATTATATTCACAGAAATATCAGGATAGATACAGGTGCGATAACCATGACAGAAAAGAAAGGGCACTTTGAAAAAGGTAAATGGATCGAGGGAGAGGAAATTGCAGCGGATTCTGCTGTTGAAATGCCGCAAGAATCCACAGGGCCGGGCAAAGATGAGAGAAAAGAAACAATTGATGATTTTGACGTAAAAATTGCAGAACTAAAATCCTCTGTTTCAAAGAACTTAAATGATCTTTTTGGTGTGGGCAGGGCACTCCTCACAACAGAAAAGGGAAGAGAACATCTTGCAAATAAAGTGAAAAAGGCGGAGGAGAAGATCGATAAGACGATAGAGGATATTGCAGAGGGTTTTGAGAAGGCAATTAAAAAATAATTTTTTATATCTCTCTCCGGGAGCAATTTTGCGGCCATTCTAACGATAATCACCATTTTGATCATTGTAATTCATGTTTGAATAATCCAAAAAAGAGCTGAATCCAATCACTGAAGAACCGTGAGAAGATTTATAGATTTAAGTAGTTTTTAAATCTGATTCCTTTTTTAAAGGAATCATAAAAATTGGAATTTCAAAGATCCTGGGTATTACTCAAGATCAATCTCGACTCCGCCGAACCATCCGGCAGCAAGGTTGTATATGAATGCAGCAATTGCACCATATATGAAACCAACAACAGCACCGCCGACTGCCATGACAATAATACTTATCAGGCCAACTCCAACTCCCATTGCGGCCTGTGGTGCGTATGATCCCATAAGAAGGGCTGCAAAACTACCAAGAACAAGGAATATAATTCCAATAATCAGTCCGATTACAAGACTTATTGCAGCAAAGATTTTTGCTACAGATATGACACCAAATCTTTTAATTTCGCTCATAATTCCTCCACATTTAATTTACAAATCCCTATTTCCATTTCTTGTATATATGTGTTTTGTATTTTTCCCACAATAATAAGGAATATTATCCCTTTTTTCCTTTCTTTAACAGTGATTTGACCGGAATATCGGTTGAAAAAGATTAAGTTTAAAATGAAATCCGTAGTATTAATTTCAGTTATAATATTCGTTGAAATGGCTGTTAAAAGAAAACAGATCTGCGATTATTTATCCCGGCTGTCACCGTATGAATGATGGAGAATGCATAAACTATTACGTTGGGCAGGAATTCTGATATTTTTTTGGAAAAGATATATATAATATACTGCTTATCTTTCAGTTATGCCATCCTTTGGTGAAAAAGTAAAAGGTTTCCTTGTGAAACCTGTAGAGACTTTCAATGTTCATAAAGGTGAAAGTCTTGGTGCTGCCTACCAGTATTACATCGTTCTTTTTGTGATCTTCTCCATACTCTCGGCAATTGTCGTTATTGCACTGGATATGAACTTCCTGAATACTACAATTCAGACATTTTCCCAGGTGCCTGGAATGGAATGGGTATCTGCATTTTCAGTTTTTGGAGCTTTTGTGGTAGCCTTCGACGTATTTTTCCTCTATGTCATGTTTGTCATAGGCCTGTTCTGGATATTTGTATCCGGACTGATACTTCACTGCTTTGCTCTTATGCTCGATGCCGGGAAGGGCTACAACCAGACGATTAAGGCAATGATGTATGCTTACACTCCTTACCTTATCCTCGGCTGGATTCCCTATGTGAACATAATTGTGGCAATATGTATGCTTGTTCTCCTGGCTCTTGGAATCCGCGAACTCCATGAAATCTCAACAGGAAAAGCCGTTATGGTCGTGCTGATACCGATAGTCCTAACTTTTGTCGGATTAATTCTCTTTGGGGTCGTTATCGCATCATTTATCAACGGAATGATCGGGATGATGGGTCTCATCTGAAATCACTCTTTTTTCTTTCAATATCACCACAGGTTTTTTTATTTAGTCTCCCCTATTAAACTCATGGTTTTATGTCTGGAGGTATTTCGGGCTTTTACGACCAATGGAGGAAAAAAATGAAAAGTATGAAACTGGCCGGTATTATTGCTCTTATAATTACGGCTATGATTGTAAGTTCACCTGCATCTGCAGTACTGCTTGAAGAGACATACATGGGCTGGGTATCAAAACTTGAGCCTTCAAAGAATAT
>CAZPHR010000130.1:3412-3649 GCA_964586475.1 uncultured Methanomicrobiaceae archaeon | reverse complement strand
CAATAAATATCCCCGCATCAGAGAGAAGAGAGCTTGCAGTGGCTGAGTCCGCAGTAGCTGCTGCTCCAATGGCTGCAGCAGCCTCGACATATTTTTCTTCTGCAGAACCTGTATCTACACCCATCCCTCCTTTTTCATCCAGGTATGTTCTAAGTGATGAAAGTTCATTCTCGCGTGTTTTCTGTATATTGTTCACTTCAGAAGGATTTACAAAAACAGCATCAATTATCTCTTCAG
>CAZPHR010000130.1:0-3383 GCA_964586475.1 uncultured Methanomicrobiaceae archaeon | reverse complement strand
AACCTTCATAATCATATTGCGTCACCCTGAACACCGTATAACTGCCTGTGGTACTAACTTCAGGAACAGTTCCGTTCAGTTTCAATACAACACTGGATGAATGACTCTTCGGGTAATATAGTTCAAATCCAACAATAGAAGCATATCTGCCGTACTTTGATGGAAGCTCCTGACTTACTCCGTCAATTACTATTGTAAACTGCCATTTCGGATCATGCAGATCAGTATAAAATTCAAGGCCGCCATCGTCAGATTCGAGATCGAAACTTACCGTATATTGTGCAAAAGCGTCCTGTCCGGGAGACATGACCTCTCCGGGAATCATATAACCCCAGACTTCAAGATCACTCTCTGCCGAACCAGGGATTGTCATGCAGCAAAGAATAATTAAAAAGATAAATGTAATTTTTGCTTCTTTTGAGAGAACCGGCATAATCCTGATAATATTCTGACCAGATTGAATAAATCTTTTTCCCTTTTATTAATTTCTTACAATAATTGTCGTAATACCCGAATGCTCAACAACTGCAGAGCTTACACTTCCAAGAAACAGTCTGTCAAGTCCGCTCTTTCCCGAAGATCCGATTATGATTAAATCTGCCTTTATCTCTTCTGAAAAATCAATAATTACATCCCTTGGATCACCAATCAGGAAATGAGGGCTGATCTTTATACCCTCCTCTGCCGCAACTTCTTCAGCATGTTCAAGAGCTTTTTTTGCTTCATTCTCCATTATTTCATTATACATTTCAGGATTACCGTCAGGGACGGGTGTACCGCCGTCATATATCATTGAATGAGTGAATATATGCTGAATTGCATACACTACATGAAGATCAGCATCCCTGATTCTTGCCTCATCAACTGCAACATGCAGCGCGTTCTCTGATACGGCTGATCCGTCAATTGCAACCTGAATTTTTTTAAACATGATATCCCGCAATTGATCTTCTAATTTCCACTATTAAAGAATATAGTACTTAAAGTAAACGATGCCGGGAGAAAAGCAAAATAAACCGAAGATACATATCTTATTGCAGAATATATATGCGACAATTTTTAAATGAAGTAACACCGGAAACAGAGACTGCAGAAGTTATTGGCTGGGTTCATGAGATACGTGACCTCGGGGGTCTGAGCTTTTATATTCTCAGGGACAGAACAGGATTTCTTCAGGCTACTATCGTCAAAAAGAAGGCTCCTGAATCCGTATTAAATGCCATTAAGGATGTCTCAAGAGAATCTGTTGTAAAAGTATCAGGAATAGTCAAACCGACCGAAAAAGCACCGGGAGGACGTGAAATTATTCCTGAGGAATTTGAACTTATAAGCAGGGCGGAAACTCCCCTCCCCCTTGATGTATCCGAAAAAGTTCTGGCTGAGGTAGATACCAGAATCGACAACAGGTACCTTGATGCAAGAAGACCAAAGATAAAATCGGTATTTTCTATCAGGAGTACAGTTACAAGAGCAATCAATGAATACCTGTTCGATGACGGATTCATAAATATCAGCACCTCAAAGATTGTTGCCGCTGCAACAGAAGGCGGTACAGAATTATTTCCAATTGCATATTTCGAAAAAGAGGCTTTCCTCAACCAGAGTCCACAGCTGTACAAACAGATGATGATGGCCGCCGGATTCGAAAAGGTATTTGAAATTGCCCCAATTTTCAGGGCAGAAGAACATAATACGACCAAACACCTGAACGAGGCAACATCGATCGATGTCGAAGTTTCATTTGCCGATCATAATGACGTTATGGAACTTCTGGAAAAGGTAATGAGATCAGCATACAGTGCTGTTGAGAAAAACTGCCAGGATGAGATTGAATCACTGGGTATTGATTTTGAAGTGCCGAAGAAGTCTTTCCCAAGGATATCATACTCAGAAGCGATCGATATAGCTTCAATTTCAATCGAAGATGACATATCATATGGAGATGATCTTTCCACTGCAGCAGAAAAGGCAATAGGCGAAGAGATGGGCGAACACTATTTTATTACAGACTGGCCTACCGCCATCAAACCTTACTATGCAATGCCTTTTGAGGATGAACCTGAGATCTGCAAGGCCTTTGATCTCATGCATCCAAGAATGGAACTTTCGAGCGGAGCACAGCGTATCCACCAGCATGACCTCCTGACAGAACAGATCCGTGAAAAGGGTCTTTCTCCGGAAAGTTTTGAATTCTATCTCAAACCTTTCAGGTATGGGATGCCACCGCATGCCGGATGGGGTCTTGGTATGGAGAGACTGATTATGACTATGCTTGATCTGCCCAATATACGCGAGGCAGTATTATTTCCACGGGACCGTCACAGGCTGACACCATGAAGATCATGGCAAAATCTCTTCCCACAACAGTTGTGGGAAGTTATCCTGCAATAAAGGCAAAAGGGTTCAAATCAATGTTGAATCCATATAAAGAAGCTCTCGAGATTGCAGTATCGGACCAGATAAATGCAGGTATCGATATAATTTCAACAGGTCAGATCAGGGGAGATATGATATCCACAATACTCTCAAAACTCCCCGGTATAAGCAGCCACGATGTAACAGGCCTCATTAAACCTGCATCAGGCCCGATTACAGTTGCAGATACAAAATAAGCAGTTTCAAAGCATAGTAAAGTAAAGGCAATGTTTGCAGGTCCGTCGACCCTGGCTCATGCCCTTAAAATAAAAACTCCCATGTACAGAAACAGGGAGGAGATCATTCCGGATATTGCACGAGCACTTGTCCAGGAAGCCTTATTATTGCAGGAGACAGGAATTACTATCCTTCAGATCGACGAACCGATCTTATCTACAGGAATCGCCTGTCTGGATACAGCTTATGAATCCATCAGCCTGATTACAGGGGCGGTCAGGGTACCTACATGCCTGCATGTATGCGGAAACGTTGGGAACATTATCGATGAACTGCTGAAGATGCCTGTTGATATAATTGATCTTGAGTTTGCAAATAATCCTGATAATATCGATACAATTTCAAAAAATGAGATTCGGAATAAACTTATTGGATACGGAGTGATAGATTCTGCCGATCCGGCCATAGAAGAAGTCCCGACAGTAATATCAAGGATAGAGGCAGGAATCGATCTTCTGGGAGCTGATAAAATACTAATCGACCCGGACTGTGGACTTAGGATGCATGAAAGGGCGACTGCTTTCGGTAAACTTAAAAATATGACCGCTGCAGCAGACAGTGTGCGTCTGGAACTATAACCGGTCCTGACTATGAATGAAAGATTTTCAAACAACTTTGATTTTTTAAGATTTTTTGCTGCCTCATCAATAATCATTTCCCACTGTTTTGCGCTCTCACTGGGTTACTCTCAGATTTTTCTGTTCGACTGGCATCTTCTATTCGGCCAGCTG
>CAZPHR010000129.1:2134-3701 GCA_964586475.1 uncultured Methanomicrobiaceae archaeon | reverse complement strand
GTAATATGCCGCCTTTCTGTATCCGGGAAGTCCTGTGCGGGAAAAGATCCTCGCATCCCTCAGCCAGAGATAGAATATTACAGCTGCTCCAAACACACTGATATAGAAAAACATGCTGTACGCCATGACAATACTTATTATTCAACGCCAATCCATATCTAATTGTCCAATATGAAATCTAATAAATCCCTGAAGGATGTTCTTGAGTCGTTCAGGTCAGGCGAGACCTCACTCGATGAGGCCGAAATACAGATATCCGGTCTTCGGGTGGAGAATGTAGGGGATTTTGCACGAATAGATTTGGGAAGGAATATGCGTTGCGGGATGCCCGAGGTTATCCTGGCCGAAGGTAAGGAGACCGGGCATCTTATAAAAATATTGATGCAAATCACAAAGTCCGGTGAAAGGTGTCTTGCTACAAGGGTTTCTGAAGAACAGGCTGCAGAGATAATTCAATCCTGTAAAAAATCAGGAATCGCCGTTGATTATAATCCTGTTGCAAGGACGATTGTCCTTTCAGATGGCACGCCTCCCGGGAAGACCGGCGGTGTTGTTGCAGTGATCACGGCGGGAACCTCTGATGCCAGGGTGGCGGAGGAGGCAAGAGTGATTGCCGAGGAGATGGGCTGCACGGTTAGGACTGCCTATGATGTCGGGGCCGCAGGAATCCACCGGCTCTTTCCTGCAATGAAGGAAATAGGCGACGCCAGCGCCTATGTGGTCTGTGCAGGTAGGGAAGGCACACTGCCGACTGTCATAGCAGGCCTTGTAGACAAACCTGTAATAGGCGTCCCTGTAAGTGTCGGTTACGGCTATATGGGGAAGGGAGAGGCCGCGCTTGCCAGCATGCTCCAGTCATGTGCGGTGATTACAGTGGTAAATATTGATTCAGGTTTTACAGCCGGTGCGTTTGCAGCCAGAATAGCAAATATGGTGAAGAATAAATGAAGGTCAACAGGGGTCTGTATATAGGAAGGTTTCAGCCGTATCATAACGGCCATCATTCGGTCTTAAAGATGTTCGCCGCATATGGCGATGAGATTATAATCGGAATCGGCAGCGCGCAGTTTAGCCATGAGTCTGACAATCCGTTCACTGCGGGAGAGAGGATAATGATGATTACACAGTCACTCGAGGAGATTGAATGTCCTTTTTATGTAATTCCTATTGAGGATATCCGGAGAAACGCGCTATGGGTGGCCCACGTAAGATCGATATCCCCTCCCTTTTCAAGGGTATTTTCCAGCAATCCTCTTGTGGTCAGGTTATTTGCTGAACAGGGTACACCGGTTGAATCCCCGGATATGCACGAGAGGCAGAGTCACAGCGGCACTGAGATCAGGAGGAGGATGCTTGAGGGTGAAAACTGGCATGAGCTTGTCCCAAAGGCTGTCTCCGATGTAGTTGATGAGATAGACGGTGTTGAACGGCTTATACGTATATCGGGGTCTGACTGAAGGTTTGCATATGGCTGGTTTTCTTGATCGACTGCTGAAGAAAAAGGAGGTCCGTGGCGAAAGGGCTCTCGCGATTAATGAGATCCCGGAATATCTCAGTTCAAAGGAGA
>CAZPHR010000129.1:0-2124 GCA_964586475.1 uncultured Methanomicrobiaceae archaeon | reverse complement strand
ACAGGGAAATGGAGGTAACTGAAAAGATCAATGCCGCAGCAAAAGAGGCACGTTCTGCTGCTTCTACCGGAATGGAAGAGATAAAAGATAAAATCCTGGGACTTGAAAAGGTCGGTATTGATGATATCAGTCATCCAAGCCCAAAGGTTAAGCAGACTGCCCTGAAATCCCAGAAAAATTTTATTATCTCCATGGAAAAAACTCTCTCGACAGAGCTTCCCGAAGACCCTGATCTGCTTTATGCTGCCCTTGTTGAGCTTATCCGGTCGATTGCCAACAATATGAGGAGGCAGGGCAAGTATCTTCATCCGGCATTTCCTGCTGAGATGAAGGATATCAAATCGTCCCTTGATGTAATTGGCCGGGCACTCAATAAAATGACAGAGGAATTCAAACCATCGGTTGAACTCAGGGAGAAGATCAGGCGTTCAAAGGCGGATTTTGAGAAGGTGGTCTCTGCGGCAGCTGAAAGCAGGGATATTGAATCTGCAAGAGTGGCTTTTAACGAGAAACTGGATTCACTGGACAAATCCCGAATTGATCTGGAATCAGAAAGGAAGGAGATCTTATCTTCAGGGAAATACCTGGAATATGGCGCCCTTTCAAAAGAACTGGATTCCCTCTGTGAGGAGAAGGGGGAGATCTCAGGCAGGTACGGGAGTTTTCTGGTTGCATGTGACAATGTCCTCAGAAAGACCGCCTACATCGCTGAAAAGAACGGGGATATTGAAATTTCAAAGGGCCTGGATTACCTGGTTCTTCTCCTTCATTCGGGGGAACAGAAGGATTCCAAAGAGGCATCGGAGATCTATAGTAACCTTTACCAGTATATCCGGGAAGTCATATCTGCGAATGATTCCCTGATAAAGAACAAACATGAGAGCCAGCTGTTCTCGTCCGGAGACTCTTTCATTTCACAGCTTGATGAGATCTGTCTGGCATATTCCGCTGTAATTTCAGAGATCAGCCTTGTAAAAGAGAAGCTTTCCTCTCTTGCAGTGGTTGTTGATATACAAAGCCTTGATGAGAGAATAACCGGTATTGAGGCTGATATTAAGAGAATAAATGGGGAAATTGATTCCGGCAAATCCCGGAGGCAATCACTTGAGGAGTCGGTTCCGGGAATCATAGAAGACATGCAGGTTCTTCTTTCGGAGATAGATGGGGGGGATATTTTAATTGAAGGCGACTGGGGAGAATCTGTCTCCGTGCAATAACATAGGATCTAGATCTCATCACCTTCGAGCCGGTAAAGATACCAGTCCTGTCTTTTTCCGCCCTTTTTTTCATAGAACGCTATTGAAGGCTCGTTCCAGGTGAGAACGGTCCAGTCCATGCGTCCGCAACTGCGGGTTTTTGCAGTGTTTCTGCAGAATTCAAAGAGACTTTTACCGAGTCCGTGATTCCTCCACTCTTCGAGTACAAAGATATCTTCAAGATAAAGAGTTGGTTTTGCATTAAATGTTGAATATGTAAAATAGAATGTGATATACCCGGCGGGTATTTCATCGATGTATCCAAGGTATGCCTCATAACGTGGACTAAACGAAAAAGCATCCTCCTTAAGGCGTAATCTCGCATCCTCATCGGGTGGTATTAATCTTTCATATTCAGCAAGTTTCTCAATCAGGCCTGTAAAGATATGGAAATTTTCAGGTTTGACTCTCTCTATTCTGATTTTGCCGGGTGCAGTATTGATATTATCAGGCATTACCAGAAAATGTTTGAGAATCACACTATTTCATTCTATTTTATTGGTCAGTAACCAGGAGAGTGGGCTGTCCGGATCCGGACAGATTTCAAAATTGCAAATGGACTTTGGGATAAGATATGTTAAAAATTAAAAGATTGGAGTTTTAGTTTATTTCCTATAATGAATCCAGGCTTATCGAGTTGAATGTGTCGGCCATCTCGGAGATCTCCTTGACCCCGAATGCGGTCTGGACCGATGTAAGGTCGATCTCAACTGCGCATGAGCAAACATAATCGATAATGTCTATTGACAATTCCCTCTTCTGTTTGCTCTTCTTCATCTGCTCGACAAGGAGTGCAAACTGTTCGGGCGGTTCCATTCTCAGTTTGGCAAGGCTGACTACACACATATAAATCCGGGTCAGATTGCGG
>CAZPHR010000128.1:374-3742 GCA_964586475.1 uncultured Methanomicrobiaceae archaeon | reverse complement strand
TCCGCCTCGAACTTAAAAAAATTATCTATTATGTAACAGCCTGCCGATTACAAAGTTTACAGTATCTCCCGTAAATGTATAGGGGGTTAACCTCAACTTCAACATTGCCTTCAGAAAGGTTACATATAGCAACAATATCGGGGCGTTTAAAATCAACCTCTTTTCCTGTAAGGCTGCTTACGATCTTTCCTGTTTCCCTGTTGAATTCGGCTTTTATCGGTTCAGGGGAGGGGAGTTCAAGGTCGGTCCATACCAGCTCCTCACTCTCTGCAATCAGAGGAGGAACCCGGCATCCTACAAGCATTGTGTCATATTCTGTACCTGAGAGGGCATTTACAATTTTTTTAGCCCATTCTTCAGAGGCATCAAAGAGGTTATTGCATATCCAGCACTTTTCACTCTCTGCCTTATAGGGAATGTCCTTTTCAAGCGAATATGCAATTCTCAGTGACCTGCCTCTCTCTTCATTGCCAAGTCCATGTGACAGTTTTCCAAAGAATCTTCCCAGGCAATGGTCGCATATTGGGCCGTATTCAAGGATATCACCGACTTTATTCAGTATATCGCTCATTTTTCTCTCCTGTCATGTTCGTTCAGGATGACTGTAACAGTGTGATCTGCATGAAGCACCTTTGGGCCTGCGGATATCTTCGGGAGATCCTTTATCAGCATCTCCTCCTCATCTGAAAAATTCATGTGATCCGATAGTATGTAGTTATCGGGAATTTCCTCAGATTCACGGATATCTGTCCCGTTCTCATCAAGGACTACAAATTCATATTCTTCAAGGAGCCTTTGGAGTCCGCCTGTTCTTATGTAGATACCTTTTGTGGATTCTATGAACTCCTCTCCACATGTAACCTGAAGAGCTTTTTTTATCAGTGCACCTGCGCTCCTTTCATCCGGATTGAGATAGCGGACCTCACTTCCCCTGATTAGAATAGTCTTTGGAGAATTAGGTTCTCCAAGAAGCAGGAGATAGCATTCGACATCTCGTCTTAGATCATGGGAGAGGAAGAAGCAGGAGTTGACGCACCTGCAAAGGACATCCATCCTTCCGGCTCCTCCGGGCATGTCATTCAATGAAAAACCTGGATCGGTTACAGCCTTGTGACCGATTATTAGAAATTTCTTCATATCAGGTTTTACATCCCGCCGCCGAATTTCTTCATCATCCGCTGCATGTTGAATTTTCCGCCGCCGCCCATCCCACGGAATCCCTTAAGAGTCCGCTGCATGGTTTTATAGTACTTCAAAAGCTCCCTGACATCTTCCTGTGATACGCCGGCACCTGATGCAATTCTCTGGATCCTTGATGCATGGATTACAGAAGGATTGTCAAGCTCTTCATTTGTCATGGAATCCATAATAATTTTATAAACTTCCATCTTTTTTCCGGTCGTATCAAAGGCATCATCGGGGATATCAATATTTCCCAACGGAAGCATTGACATTACCTGCTTTAGGGGCCCCATCTTTTTCAGGGACTCGAGCTGTTTGTACATGTCTCTGAGGGTAAATTTACCCTTCATCATGGCATTTACATCAAACTCATCATCACCCAATGCCTCCTCTGCGCGTTCGATAAGCGATTTAAGATCACCCATTCCAAGGAGCCTTGAGATGAAACTATCCGGATCAAAGCGTTCCAGATCCTCGATTGTCTCGCCGCTTCCGACAAACACAATTCCGGAACCTGTCTCCGCTACGGCTGACAGGGCACCACCACCCTTTGCTGTTCCATCCATCTTTGTGATGATGACACCGTCGATGTCGATTGCATCATGGAATCTTGCAGCCTGTTCGCGTGCCTGCTGACCTAGTGCGGCGTCGAGTACGAGCCACCTGTGAGAAGCTTTGGTAAGTTCATTTAATGCAATTATCTCGTTGATGAGATCATCTTCCAGTGCATGCCGGCCCTGTGTGTCGATAATCAGGACTTCGGCATTTTTAAGATGTTGAATTCCGTTTTTAACGAGTTTAACAGCGTCGGTTTCGCCGGGTTCGCCATAGCACGGGACATTTACCTTATCGCAAAGTGTTTTTAACTGATCATATGCACCCGGCCTGAAAACATCCGCACAGACCACTCCGACTCTCAGCCCTTTCTTCTGGAAGTACCTGCTGAGTTTACCTGTAGTGGTGGTCTTTCCGCTTCCCTGAAGACCGGCCATAAGGATTGTCTGCGGACCGAGTGTCACCTCGATCTCCTGTCCCATGAGATTGACAAGCTCCTGGTATACAATCCTCAGGACATGTTCACGTACACTCATTCCTTTTGGTGGTTCTTCCTCAAGTGAACGCTGTTTGATCGCCTTTGAAAGGTTCATTACAAGCTTGACATTAACATCAGCCTGTAATAGCACTCTCTGGAGATCCTTGACGAGCTCTTCGACCGCAGCCTTGTCGATAACAGTTTTTCCTGCCAGTTTTTTAACGGCGTCTTTTAATCCTGAACCAAAGCGATCAAGCATTTTCAGTCACTCTCCAGAAGTTCTTCTACCATCTTTTCAGGTTCAAAAGCTATGATATCATCGTATCCCTGGCCCATTCCAAGAAACATCAGCGGTTTGCCGATTGTATGAGCGATTGAGATTGCCGCACCGCCTTTTGTATCCATATCAGCTTTTGTAAGGACTACTACATCGGTCCCTACTGACGAGTTGAATTCGCCGGCTCGGATTACCGCATCATTGCCTGCGACTGCCTCATCAACATATGCAACAATGTCCGGATTCATTACACGGCGGATCTTCTCAAGCTGTTTCATGAGGTTTCCCTTGTTGTGGAATCTTCCTGCTGTATCCGCCAGGACGACATCGATTTTATGAGCCTTCGCATAATTTATTGTATCAAAGATAACTGCAGAAGGATCTGCCCCTTCCTGATGGCTGATAACTTTGACACCAACCCGTTCTGCGTGTGTCTTCATCTGCTGGTTGGCGCCTGCGCGGAATGTATCGCCTGATCCGATTACAACCGAATAACCTCTGCTTTTAAGGAAATAAGCTACCTTTGCGATAGTCGTTGTCTTTCCTGCACCGTTCACTCCTGTAAAAAGGATCTTTACAGGCTTTTCATTTTTGTCAATATAATCGGTGAGGAGGAAACCCTCTCCAAGAACTTCAAGGAGGGCATTTTTAAGTGCAGATATGACGAAATCTTCGGATTTTGTTCCAATCTTCCTTCTCTTTCCCACGAGGTCATCCTTCATATGGCTGATAATTGCGTCTGCAGTATCAAATGCAACATCATTTTCAAGAAGAATAAGTTCAAGCTCGTCCAAAGGTTCTGAAATATCCTTTTCAGTAATCAGAACTTCTCTTTCAGTTACAAGAACTTTTACCTTTTGAGAAAAGCCGGCTTTT
>CAZPHR010000128.1:0-364 GCA_964586475.1 uncultured Methanomicrobiaceae archaeon | reverse complement strand
TACAAGCCCCAGAAGAGCCGAAGTGCTTTTTAAAAAGCCGGCTTTTTTTCCGGATTTATTCTCTGAATTAAGGGATGATGGCTCATTTAGATCTTCATCTTTGGCAGTGCCTGCGTCTGCAGGCTGATACTCCTTTTCAACTGCTTCATCGATATTTGAGCCAAATTTTTTAGAAACGCCTTTGAATTTATCCTTAATAGATTTAAACATGGGTTATCAGTTTCCTGATTGTGCCTGATATTGCTTGTAGATCTCTTCTATTTTTTTGGTAACTTCTGTAGCCTGTTTTTGGATTTCAGCTATTGTATCAGAGACTTTCTTTTCAAGTGCTTCAAGTTCCCTGATCCTGTCCTCAAGATAGGCA
>CAZPHR010000127.1:0-3746 GCA_964586475.1 uncultured Methanomicrobiaceae archaeon | reverse complement strand
AGACACAGAAATCTTGTATCTCCACATTTATTGACGATCCCTACAGGTACAGTACCGGTGAATTCCCGGTCATCCCGGGGAAAAAAAGAGCTGATATATTCGGAAATGCACGTGATATCCCTGCCGTTTGTTATATCTTCCCTGTTGTCTTGTCCATCTCCTCTATAAAATCCGCGGCTGCCTTGTTGTAAAATATTATCTCCCCTTTTTGTCTGTTATTATCACAGGCTGTGGAGAGAGATCAGTTATCTGCTTAAAAATCTCATCCGGGCATTTCATCCTTCCCGGTTCTTCTATAGTAAGCTGCCTGAACTCATATTCAGCCGGGTTCAATTCTTTTCTTGTCATCATCGGGACATTCTAAGTCCCGCAGGAGATTATTTATCATTTTCACAATCGGATTATAGAGATTATTTACATAATTCGCCGTGCACCCTTCATGTTATCCTTATGGTTCCATTTTTCCGTAATAAAATCAAAGCATTAGAGATAGATCGACATGCATACCCTGAAGGATAAAAAAATACACCTGGAGACATACGGCTGCACGTTTAATTTTGCTGATACAGAGAAGATTGTCAGCCTGGCCCGGAAAAACGGGTGCAGTATCGTTAAACCGGGTGAGGCGGAGGCTGTTGTCATCAATACATGCACAGTCGTTGCCCAGACCGAAAGAGCGATGCTCAGGGCAATTGCCGATTACCCGGACAAGGAGATCTATGTTACTGGGTGTATGCCGGTAGTCCAGCCGGACCTGATATACAGTGTGCGTCCCGATGCAAGGCTGATCCTGCCTGAGGAGTTAAACAGCTGTTCTGATATTATCGGTGCCCTTGTGGACGGTGCCACAGGAGTCGTCCAGACTGCAAGGGGCTGCGTGAACAGGTGTGCTTACTGTATAACAAGAAACGCCCGCGGTCCTCTCAGGAGCTTTCCTGAAGATAAAATAATCCACGAGATTGAACGGCTGGTATCCCTCGGTGCGATCGAGATACAGCTGACAGGACAGGATCTCAGTGCATACGGGCTGGATACAGGTTCTTCTCTTGCGGCTCTATTAAATCGTATTAATTCGATGGACGGCAATTTCATGGTCCGTGTTGGAATGATGAACCCAAATACCGTCATACCGCAGCTTGATGAGCTGACTGATGCATTCACGGGCGATAAGATATTTTCATTCGCCCATCTCCCTGTACAGTCGGGATCCGATAAGGTTCTCTCGGATATGAATCGTGGATATAAATCCGGTGATTTCAGGGATGTTGTCGCCGGGTTCAGGGAAATGGATCCTGAAATCAGGATATCAACCGACTTTATAGTTGGTTATCCGACAGAGACTGGAGAGGATTTCCTTGAGACTCTTGCCCTTTTTGAGGAGACCCGGCCGACAAAGGTGAACATCACCCGGTTTTCGGTAAGGGAGGGAACGGATGCTGCACTCTTAAAGGATATTACTGACTGGATAAAAAAGGAGCGTTCCCGGACTCTGACTATTGCGGCAAACAGGCTCTATGATTCGGTTAATGAGGGATTCATCGGGAAGGAGATGGATGTTATTATTACCGAGAGAAAGAGGGCAGGAAGCTCTATTGGAAGAGATAAATCCTACAATAATATCGTGATAAAGGAGGAACTTGACACCGGCACCTGCTGCAGGGTGAAAATAATCTCTCACAGGCGCCATTATCTCATTGGAGAGAGGATTGGGTAAGGATTGTTTGAAAGTAGTTATTGAGGGAGGGGGACTCGTCCCCCTTTCGAAAGGGCGATAGCGCTTCTGTTGCCCCGGCCGGGAGAGAATCCGTTTTTAGAAAAATTAACTTGTGACCGAAGGTCTCCCATAGGTTTCGAAAGGGCGATAGCCCTTCGGTGGACAAAACCTGATCGTTTTTTTGCTTTGTAGATCCAATTTTCTGATATGGGAATCATCGAGGACGGCTTTGAGGAGATCTTAAAAAAGATCGAGGAATCCAAAGAGCGGGAAGAAGAACTGACTGCCGAAGTAATCGAAAAGGAGGCGCTGCTTCTTGAGAGGATGGCTGAGAAGGCAAAACCATTTGTATCGGAGGTTGGTGTGACACTACTTGTAGGTGCAAAGTCGGATGCAACCGGACAGATGGTGGAGACGCACTTCCATAAAAAGAAGATGTTTGTTCTCGGGAAGACCGATCCGATGCCATACCGCCCGGATGATATGAGTAAGCCCGTGAACAGCCAGTTCTGCGCCCTGACGGAGGACGGAACATTTCTCGAGATAATGTACTCTACAATTGGCCCGATTACCGATTCTTATGAAAATGAGCTTACAGCTGCCGAGGCTCTTGATCTCTACGGGCTTGAGATCCTTTACATGCTTTATAAGGCATTCGAGCAGTACCTGAACGAGGAGACGGAGTTCGTTGAGGCTCTTGAAAAGGTCGTCTCCTTTATGATGGACAGGAAAGACAAAAAATAATTTTTATTTGAATATCGGGATCATCGGCTTCGTCGGGTCGTATTCACAGTCATCCCTAAAGTTGAGATTCGCTGTTTTACTGTACCTTGTTCCTGTTTCATCTGTATAATCCACAATGATCCTGTTCTTCCCGATCAACTCCCCGCAGTCGGTATTTTCTTCAGTATCGGCCTTGATGCGTTCGATTAGAAACTCAAGATTTGAAGGCACTAACGAGATATGAATATCAAGTGCATCAACATTTCCTATATTTTTCAGGATAAAACTCCGTCCGTCTTCTCCGAGATATGAAAAAAGAATGGGTTTATCCACAACTGTTTCTGCTGATTCCGATATCAGGACTGACATCGCCAGAGTTCCTGTGATAATCAGCCCTACAGCTGTAAGCAGTGCAGAAAAGGGGAAGAGAATTAGTGATATGGCAAGGCAGGCAGCTATTGCTACTTTATGATTTTTCTTCATCTGAATATTCCATGTTTTGAAGGGGATAAATAATAATGAATTTGATCCTGTTCTAAAAAACCGCTCGCAAATATAATCCTGTATGATCGACATAAATGAATGAAGTTATGCTTGAGCTGAAATTTATCCGGTCCAGTCCGGATGTTATCAGGGCTGATCTTAATAAAAGGGGAGATTCCGAAAAGCTCGCTTGGGTCGACGATCTTCTTGCAAAGGACGAGAAGTCCCGCGGGATGCAGGTAGATATCAATGCAATGCGGAACCGGAGAAATGTCATAAGCCGGGAGATAAACCAGGCGAGAAAAGCCGGAGAAGATATCTCTGTCCTTTTGGAGGAGGCGAAGTCTCTCCCTGGAAAGATAAAGGATGCTGAGTCTGAACTTGAGGAGATCCAGGAGAAGATCAGGTTCTACCAGATGAGGATCCCCAATATTCTTCATGAAAGTGTCCCTGTCGGTGCTGACGATACGGAAAACGTGGAGGTTAAAAGATGGGGAGAGCCCGTTGTCCCTTCATTTGAGGTGAAGAACCACGGAGAGCTTGCTGTCGAGAAGGGTGTTGCCGACTTTGAGAGGGCCGCAAAGATATCCGGAGCCGGGTTCTATGTTCTGAAAGGAAATCTGGCATTGATGGATCTCGCCCTCCAGAGATTTGCAATTGATCTCCTTATGGAGCGGGGCTACACTCCGATAATGCCGCCTTATATGATGAACCGGGCTGCATACGAGGGAGTGACTGATCTTGCCGACTTCGAGAATGTCATGTACAAGATCGACGGTGAGGACGAATTCCTGATCGCGACGAGCGAGCACCCGATGGCGGCGAT
>CAZPHR010000126.1:674-3782 GCA_964586475.1 uncultured Methanomicrobiaceae archaeon | reverse complement strand
CCTGAGAGTCCCCCGAGATCGGGACGATCTCCTGTAAGCTGCACTGCATAGTCAAAGCCCTCCGGGGTCATGAGCATCGACTGGAAGATATAGTTCTTGGGGACACCGCCTCCGACGAGCATCGCCCCTGTCTTTTTGGCACTGAAGCATACGTCCATCAGTGAAGGCATATCCGCGAACGCGTCGATGGTTACCTTTTCAGTCTGTGAGAAGAGCCAGTACTGCAGCCCTAGCATTGAATCCTGTATTGCAGGGCAGTATACAGGAATTCCCGTCTTTGCAGCCGCGGCGAGAATTCCCGAATCAAGATTCTCACCGATTATTCCTGTAAGGTCGGCAATCCCGTATTTTTTATTCCTGTCAAGGCCCGAAAAGACCCCCTGGAGAAACTCCTCAAACTTTATGAACGCGTCATTCGGGAGAAATACATCGTATATCCTGTTGATCTCTTCGTCACAAAGCTCCACATCATTGCAGACCTCGGTGCCATGGTAATGCCTGCACCCGATCGCCTCTATGACGTCGTGGGTCAGGTTTGCCCCTGTCGAGACGAGGATGTCGATATGCCCCTGCATGATCAGGTCTTCGACTATCCCCCCCATTCCCCCGGGCACCATTGCTCCTGCAAGTCCGAAGAATTTGACTACCTCCGGGTCGGAGAGCATATTTTCATAGATATTTACCGCATGCCATAGTGATCCGGCATTATAGGCTCTTGATTTCCCGAATTGTTCTACAAGCTCGCCAGCGGTCATTCCGGCCTTTACTCTTGCCTGGATGACAGGTGTTTTGCACAGGTCATTATGTTTCATTGCCCTAAAACAAGCCTCACTTAAGTTTCAGTAATTTATCTTTGTTTTTATAGAGGATAAGTTTGGGGTTTCTGGCGATCCGGGTGGAATTTATATACCTGTGAAAACCCTGTATTTTATTGCCGCAGGGCCTTTTATCCCGCCCGGCGAAAGGACTCTGAGATGGATCTGCGTGCTGTTGCCGGGGAAATAAAGTCCCCGGGGTTGAGGAAACACCTGTTTCTAATGTTAATTCTTATTGTCCCGGTGATATTGTACCTGTTCCAGTCCCTTGTCTTTGGGGATCTGATGTCTCAGGAATTTGTATTAGAAAATTTCGTTCTGGATTATTCAGACCCTAACCTGCAGTCCATGTTCTTTGCAAACTATATTCACAACCCCTTTGAGGGGGAGCATTTCATCCACAATATGTTTTCATTTGTCATAATAGGGGTTCTAATCTGGTTATTTTATTATCATGTCATTCCTTCATCCGGAACTTCAATGCCGAAAAATTTTCTCGGTATCAACCTGATCCTGTTCTTTTTCGCATTTCCTTTTGCAATATCGGGAATTGTCCTGTTTTTCTGGAGACTGGGCTCTCTTCCCGAAGAGATTAGATATGGTCTGGGTTCTTCAGGGATTGTATGGGCCTTTACCGGGTTCCTTTTGTTTCTGATGTGCTTCGTATTATTCATGGAGATCTTTACAGATCTGGCATTATCCCGTGCAGGCTGCCTGGAGGATCTCAGGAGGGAGTCGTTTCTGGTCATCTGTTTCATATCACTGGCTTTAATTGCTCCCGTGTTTATGATTCTGACCGATGTCGGAAGCGACAGGAATCCCTTCGCCCATTTTGCCGGGTTATCTCTCGGCTTTATTCTCCCGGCTATGGTTGCCGTCTGTCTCAATGAGGCGGGTCACCGTCGAAGGCTGTACTGTCTTTTTGTGATATTCATATTGCCTGCTGCAGCCTCCTGCATGTGGCTTTTTGTATAAGGAAAATTTATCGGGGAATGAATCTATTCTGATCCTTGTGATATAATGGACCCTCATCGTATGAATCCGATGGAGCGTCTCGAAGAGCAGAGGGAGAAGAGGCGAAAGGAGAATTTTGAGCTGCTTACCGCTCAGCTGAATCACCAGCATGTAACATACAGGATAAAGGCCGCCGAAGCCCTTGGGAATGCAGGCGACGGACGTGCAGTACCATACCTGACAGATTCGCTGACTCCCGATCAGGATTCAGAATACCTGTACGTGGCAATGCTCGCCCTCGGGAAGCTGGGCAGTGTCGAGGCCGTTCCTGTTCTTGTGCCCTTCCTTAAGAGTGACGAGAAATGGGTGCGGCTCGGCGCTGTAAGGGCGCTTGGGATGCTCAGGGACAGCATCGCCGCCCTGCCGATGCTTCGCCTCCTCAATGACAAATACCGGGATATCAGGGCTTCTGCCGCCGAATCCTTCTCTATGATGGGATGTACCGAGGCAATCGAATTTCTCGTTCCCATGCTCTCCGACGAGGATTCCCGTGTACGGGAATCAGCCAGGAATGCGTTAAAAAATCTCGAAGGAATTGAAAAATCTGATAAATTAAAATCTCGCACCGGTTTCCGGTGAATAAAAAAAGGGTCAGAGGGGGCAGACTGCCTTCCCGTAGACCTCGTTTATGACCTGTGCAAGTCCGCCATATATTGCGGACAGGCCGCAGATTATTCCTTCATACCCGGCGATAGTGCCTATAAGAGCGCTTCCGGTAAAGTCCGCTGCTGCAAGAAGGAAGAAGAGCAATGCAAGGGATGCGAAGACGAACTGGAGCGTCCTGTTTATCCGAAGTGTTGCGATGAACATCACTGCGGTAAAAAGGCCCCACATGAAGAGATACCACCCCATTGCAACCTTTTCCGGGGCTGCGGCAAGGCCGAGTGCGGGAAGCACCAGCAGTGCCACAAGGCTTAACCAGAAGAGGCCGTAAGAGGTAAAGTCCGTTGTACCGAACGTGTTCTTCTTTTTCCACTCCATTATTCCTGCGATAACCTGTGCAAGTCCGCCATAGAATATGCCCATCGCAAGGATCATGCTTCCGAGGGCAAAGTAGCCGGCATTGTGCAGATTCAGCAGGACTGTGGTCATTCCGAATCCCAGAAGCCCGAGAGGAGCGGGATTGGCAGTACCGTCCATAATAAAGATGTTATTCCTGTCTTTTTCGTCTATTTCAACCACCTTCGTTTTCAGTAATTATAATGATTAATCATTATAATTAATTTTTGGTGCAGTCGTGTTTAGATATAGGGCATAATTATCCTGATAAACGGATATT
>CAZPHR010000126.1:0-664 GCA_964586475.1 uncultured Methanomicrobiaceae archaeon | reverse complement strand
GTTGGGATTCATTGAAAAATATATTAAAAAGGGAATAGTTAAAAGATTAAAAAGCGCATCGCATTAAAATTGTCTGTTTGAAAAAATTGCCTGTTTTAATCGTGGAAACATACCAGTCGCAAAAAATGCTCATTTATACCGGGAAAAAAGTCTGTTCCCGGATCATAAAGACATTACAGGTAAACTTCAGTAAATCTCCGGCAAAATGGTCCGGTTCTGTAAACAGGATGAAGGCAGGTGACCGCTTTGAATGATCCTGTCCGGGCGGAAGGCGTGTAAATTAAAAATGGTTTACAAAAAAGTATATATCCTAACAAATTGAAGCTGAGATCTATGACAAAAAATCAACGTGCGGATGTAAAAAATCCCAATAATCCCTCAAACAAAGCGGCAGCCGACAACCGGTCGAATCAACTGAATCCTAATAACAAGTCCACAAAGCAGGGCAGGAAGTAAGTATAAGGAAGAGCCCGTGTTTTTTGTCCCGCGTCCCTCCGGACAAAAGATCAATTGAAGAATAAATGCAGTGCAATTCAGGATACATCCACTTTTTTTTCGTTTATCAAAATCATAAACCAGACCGGCATTCATGGCTACGAATATTCCATGCTCAAAAAAAGAAATATAAATGGGCCTGATGCGATTCGAACGCATGACCGCCCGG
>CAZPHR010000125.1:0-3789 GCA_964586475.1 uncultured Methanomicrobiaceae archaeon | reverse complement strand
TCAAGACATTATATGTTCCCGCATTTATCTGGAAGAACGGTGTCGCCTGGTTGCCTGTGCCGGTGAATGTCTGCGGGACGATTCCGTTTATCGCCTCGGGGAAGGAGGTCTCGATATTCCATGAACAGTCCGTGGTCACATCGAAGGTCGTCTCTGCACTGTCCTCGATCATGAATGCCTGTGTCCAGACATATTTGCCGTCCTTCATCACCTTGTCTGCGACTGCTTCATTGAAGCCGAACGGGATTAATATCTCATCCTTTTCGGTGGTGATGTCCACGCTGCCTGAACCGGGCTTGTCCTGCATGAACGTGAGAAGGTGGATTCCGCCTGCAAGGCCGGTCGTAACCTTTCCGTTTCCTGTTCCTGAGAGAGCTACTTCCTCGTCCCCTGCCTCTTTAATGTCTTCAGGCGTTTCCATCTCGGTCGGGCCGGTAGTCGGGGCTGTTGTCTGAACCGTCGTTTCCTGTGCACCGCTGTCTGATGTTCCGGTGCATCCTGCCGAAAGCACCATTGCCGCTGCCAGAACAGCGATAAGAGCGGTGAAAACCAGAGCTCCAGTTTTTGATTTCATGTTTAAGAATACTGTTTTACATTATTATTATATTTTGATCGGATTTTGGAATTTCATGAAACAGCCACTTAAATTATATTTATACCTGCGACAAACAATTTGCCTATATACAGGGGCTTTAGATGCAGATTGACAAGAAGGAGATGAGCGAGAGGGAGATCTGCTCCAAATACATTACCCCTGCAATTCTTGATGCCGGATGGGATTTACAGACCCAGATCCGGGAAGAGGTAAATCTTACAAAGGGTCAGTTTCTCGTAAGAGGCGGCGGACAGGCTCGTTCTTTCGGTCTGCGGCGGGATTTGCGGGTGAGGATTCACCTTCATACTTTTTTACCAGTACTGTAAATATCTGTAAATCTTACACAAATTTACAGTTTTTAGCAGAAGTATATGAAGCGGTATTTATTCGGGCTAAAAATTATATAATGATTATATCCAATATAATTGATATAATGGCTACAACGATCGCGGTCTCCTCTGAGACAAAGGAGAATCTCAGGAAATTCGGCGAAAAGGGCGAGACATTCGACCAGATAATCACGCGTCTTATGGAGGATGCCGCGTGGAAGAAGGCGGACTCCCGCTGGAACAAAATTCTTGAGGACGAGGAGTTCGCCCCCTTATCAGAGCTATGAGTTATCAGGTTCTTCTCTCCCAGACCTTCAGGAAGCAGTATGCAGGTCTTGAAAAAGGAGAGCAAAAGCGAATAAAAAATACTCTGTTTGAATTGGAAAAAGATCCGTTCACTCCTCGATCTTCAGCCGATATCAAACCCCTTTCCGGGACGAACCCAAAAAAATACAGATTAAGAGTAGGGGATTTCAGGGTGATATATTCAATCGAAGGCGGAGATGTAAAAAGAATCGAGGTCTTCAGGAGAGGAAAAGAGTATTAGGGGTTTGATTACCCTTATCTCTTAAAAGCCCGGACCTTGATCGAGAGGACAGTCTTCTCGATCTCTGCCAGCCGCTCTTTTGTTATTCCTTCGTCGTTCAGGATGTCCTGCACGACAGGATCGTTCGTGAACTGGTCGAGGGGAAAGATTGTCTCCGATACGATCTCAATATCCTTGAAGCCGGCCTTTTCGATGCACCCGAGGTACTCGTCCTTCAGGAGAGCACCGGCGATGCACCCTGTGTAGCCCGTCTCCGACTCCCTGATGAAGTCCGGCAGTCTCTCTGTTACAACGATATCGGATACGTTGATCCTCCCGCCGGGGGAGAGCACCCTGAAAGCCTCGTTGAACACAGTCTGCTTGTCGGGGGAGAGGTTGATTACACAGTTGGAGATTATCACGTCAACCGATCCGTTATCGACCGGCATGTCCTCGATCTCGCCCTGCCTGAACTCGACATTCGTATAGCCGCCCTTTTCTGCATTCTTGCGGGCCCGCTTCAGCATGTCGGGCGTCATATCGACCCCGATTACATGCCCGCTCTCCCCCACCCTGTTTGCGGCGAGGAAGCAGTCGAAACCCGGTCCTGAACCGAGATCGAGAACTCTTTCACCCTCTTTGAAGGACGCAATCGCCACAGGGTTTCCACACCCGAGACCAAGGTTTGCACCCTCCGGGACTTCTGCCATTTCGTCCCCGGAGTATCCAATCTTCATGCTCAGTTCTTCTGCAGAATCTGTTGCCCCGCAGCAGCATGAACTGCACCCGCAGCTGTTCTGTTCCTGGCGGGCCACCCTGCCATAGTTATCCCTGACCAGTTTTTTTACATCCTTTTCGCCCATTTTATCACTTTATTCTTCATTTGCTTTTCCGGCAATGCTATTCATCATCGGTTCAAGGTAATCTGCAACCATCCCGGTGATCTTGTCCGTCTTTATCAGCGAGAGGCAACAGATCTCTTCATCCTTCTCCCACCCGATAAGGATAAGGCGGTCGCCTGTTTCGATGCCCGCCCGGCTCCGTATCTCTTTCGGGAGGACGATCTGCCCCCTTGAATCGACGGAGACCACGGCATTGATACAGCACCGCTCTTTTCCGGAGCAGCATCCGGCTGAACCTGAATCTTCTGTTGTCTTCATCCGGAAAGATGTATGCTTTAAGAATATATCTATATTCTGATAATTCAGAAAATTCAGAAAAATGTATACGGATATCCAAAATGAATATTGCCTTTGCCGCCATTATCAGGTTTGATTGAAATGGCAAATTCGGATAAATATGTAAAATTGGTGGCGGTTTCGGTATTTGTTCTGGTTCTTTTCACGATATCTTGCGGTTGCGTTCAGGATGGTACAGTGAATACAGATGCCGCAGGCACTCCGGGTTATGGCAATGGCCAGGGAGGTCAGGGGCCTCAGGACGGTACGGGCTACGGTCAGGTAAACACCGGGTCTCTCACACAGGATCTTTCCCTTTATCCCGTGGGTGAACTGACCGAAGAAGAGACTGTGGATATCCTCTATATGGCCGAGGAGGAGAAGCTTGCACGGGATGTATACCTCGCTTATTATGATATGTGGGGATCGCAGGTCTTTTCCAATATAGCGGATTCCGAGCAGACTCATATGGATTTGATGGCCCTTTTGATTGAGAGGTACGGGCTGGAGAATCCGGTGACCGGTGAGAGAGGCGCGTTCACCAATCAGGATCTGCAGGCGGTTTATGACGAACTCGTCAGTTCAGGTTCTGCATCTGAGATCGAAGCCATGAAGAATTCCGCATATATCGAGGAGCTTGATATAATGGATCTTGATAAGGCAATAGCCGCGACGGACAAACCCGATCTGATTCTTGTCTACAATAATCTCCGCAGTGGATCGGAGAACCATCTTCGTGCATTCACCAGGAATCTTGGCGTTCTTCAGCCCGCACTTGAACCCGGCCCGGTTCTCCTCACGCAGGACGAATTCGACAGAATCACAGGCTGATTAAATAAATATATTCTATATTTTATAATTTATTTGTGCTATAAATATATAATCAAAGCCAAAGGCATATAATCGAAAATTGATATATTCTTTTATGTGAATTTAAGAAAGAAAGAAAAAATATTAATTATTTTGATGATTGTATTTTTATCGCTGATCATCCAATATTTAGTATTATCTGTCTTTTTTTCAGGTAATGTCCAGACAATAGATGAGAAAATAGATACTTTTTATGATGAAATTCCTGAAGATTCAATAATTGTTTTGGGAAATAGTCAGGTTATGTATGGAATAAACTGTACAGAGATAGAAGAAAATTTAATCGTTCAA
>CAZPHR010000124.1:0-3826 GCA_964586475.1 uncultured Methanomicrobiaceae archaeon | reverse complement strand
AGGTGAATGCACTCGCAAAACCCGTGGACGACTACATCGCACTCGGCCACGGAGGAGAGGGGGGCGGTCTTTCGCTTGAAGACCTTGAAAAAAGCTATATCGAAAAATTCTCCGGACTGATGTTCAGGCTGGTGGAGAAGATCAACGAGACCGGAGGGAAGAAGAAGCCCAAACCTGTCAAACGCGATGCCTGGCTCGCCTCTCTTCCACTCGGGGATATGCAGGCGGATATCGAGAGGCTGCAGAAGTCCACCGGGACCGATCTCTCATACTTAAACGACCTCTCCGAATCTGTCGCCCTTTATTACTTCAACGACTACATGATGAGAACCTCCAAAAAACAGGGCTTAGGGGATGCACTTCTTGGAAAGAAGCTCAATTTCGAGATGTTCAGGAGTGAAAAGGCGACGAAGGAGGAACGGATCAGAAAGATTGCAAAGATGCATCCGGGAAAGATATCGATCCGCGACCCGTTCGAGGTTGTAGTCCAGCAGAAGTTCCTTACGGGCGAGTTCGACTCGAAGATGGGCTCCCTCCGTGAGGCCGTTATCGAACCACTGATCTCCCAGTTCAACCTGGAGTCGGAGGAAAGAAAGGCACTCATCGGGTCATTCTCGGGTAGCGAGAGCGGAAAGATCCTCTCCGGCCTTAGGGACCAGCTCACGGGGATAATAAACACCCGTGAAGGCTACGAGTCAAGGATCGGAAGCATAAACAGTGAGATAGACGGGCTTATCCAGTCGAAGAAGGAGATGCAGCAGGAAGTCGAGTTCCTGACAAAGCTCGACGAGCTGATCTCATCCACATTTGACCCGAGGAAGAAGCTCAACGCTGCAGCAGAGAAGTACGAATCCGGCCTCCGGGCGATCGAGGAGAGGAGACGCGGGGGATCGACGACTATCGAGGGGATGTACAGGACCTGGTTCGGGGAGATCAACCCCGGCATACTCTCGCTCCTGAATGACGACTCCAATCTCTCGGCGCTTGACTACGACGATGACGGAAAGAAGGAGATCGAGAAGCTCTACAACATAGTGAGATGGAAGTACAAGGACCTGATAGATGCACACAAACTCGGGGTAAACAACCTCTCCGTAGGCCACGGAGCAGGTGGAACCGAGAGATGGAGCTTTGAGAAGTCCGCACTGGTCATATCCTCACCCTCAAGATGGCTCTCCCAGCTCACCGACAATAATGCAGGCGACTTCAGGCGGTACCTTGTAAAGGCCCTCGACCTGAAAGGAGTTGACAGTGCGAAGGTAAACTCCCATAATTATACAAAACCCTGGGAGGTCTCCCTGACCTTCTTTGCAGCTGCAAGCTTCCTCGACAATATCTCGCCCCTTACAACAGGCGGCGGATACTGGGAGAAATACGAGAAATCAAAGAACAATATCCTGCACCACGCCCTCTACCTTCAGCAGGGGAAATATATCTCACGTAAACGGACCCTGCTCCTCGCAGATGCAGCGGAGATCGCCGGCCTTGAAGACGGGGACAGGAAATCAAGGGAAGAGGCAAAGGAGAGAGTGCTGGATCTCTATGAGGTGAAAGACATAAAAGAGGCAGTCGAAGAATGATAATAAACAACAAAAGGCGAAAGATCTATCTTCTCGCCGGCCTGCCCCTTTCAGTCATAGTGGCATACATATTCATGAGAATAGCCCCGTTCTTCAAGAGCCACCCGACTCCTGCCACACTCACGGTCCTGGTGGAGTTCTTATGCGGCCTCTTCTTTGCTGTCGCCATAGGGATGATCTTCAACGAGGACTCGAGGATCAACGGCATCATTTACTGCGGAATATTTGCAGCAATTCCGGTATTTTACGTCAGCCTTAGTCCGTGGGCCAATATACCGATGCTGATTATGGCCTTTGGAGCGGGATTCGCGATAGGCGCCATTGTAGTAGTAAGGTCGGTTCTCTCGAACAGGTACGACAATCTTGCAAAGATGGCAAAACTGCTGTTTACAATCTTCTTCGCGATAATAATCGGATTCATGGCCTATGAACTGTATGCAACATCATTCTCCCCGGATACAGCGATATCCGAAGATATCCTCATACAGAACATTTTCATATTCGGGACCGGCATCGTGATAACGCTGATCCTCTACTTGCTTTCTATAAGGATCACGATTGGAGTCCGTGCATCCGAGATATTCATATTCGGACCAAGATCATCCGGGAAGACTTACTTTGTCCTGGGTTTGTGGGGCTACATATCCGAGCACTTCGATAAGGGGCACTCTAACGAGGGGGTCGTCCTTACGGGAGACCCGAACGACGAAGGCGACGATCTCAGGATATCGAGCCTCTATGCAACCGTTCTGGACGGACAGATACTCTCGAGGACCTACAGGTACCAGATGGTGATGTACCAGCTTACGGGAAAGAAATTCGGGATAATCCCGGTGAAATGGACAGTCGTCGACTATGCAGGAGAATACTACGACGAGCTCAACGAGGTCAACTACAACAAGGCGATAAATCTTCTCGCCCCCGCACTCGGAATGCACCAAAACGAGATCAGGAGCCGTGCGGGAACGATAGATTTTGTCAGGCACATCAAATACAACCACAGGGATCTCCTCGTCGACCCGGAATTCACCAAGAGTGTCATCCTAATCACCATGTACGGGAATTTCCTGAGAGCCGGCAAGGTAATCTTCCTTGTAGACGGTGAAAAGATCACCGGCAGCAGGAGAAGACAGGCGCAGCTTGCAAGGGAGTTCGGCGGGTACATGAAGACTCTTATCGACCTTGAGAACAGGCGGAGCATGAAGTTTTTCAACCCGAACAAAAAGTACGCACTTGTCGTAACCAAGACCGACCTCCTCTTCTGGAAGAACAGGGAGATTAAGAACCAGATCCTCTCGATGGGTGCGGAGAAACTCTCGGGAATCGATGAACGTTCAAGGAACGCGGCAGAGATCGAGAAGAAGATATTCTCGATCCTCTCCACGAACACGGTATTTAAAAACCTCGTCAATATGATGAACGACATCTCGATGTACTTCGTCGCTGTATCCGTCGATGCAACATCCGAGCCTTTCCCGACTGAGGAGGGCTTTGAAGATGAGATCTCCCCGAAGGGTCTGGCACCCTGGAGGTTTACCGAGATAATAAGGTTCGGCCTGTAGGCGGACCAGGAGCATGTAAATTATGGAAGAGAGTTTTGGAATATATACAACCGACGGCGAGAGGCTCTCGGGAAACCTTTACGACGAATCCATAACCGGGCTTGCAGAGAGACTGGACGAGAGCACGGCGTCGCTCTTCATAAGGACTGCAGGAGAGACGGTATATCTCGGAACAGCCATCAACGTCCAGAAGCAGGGGCGACGTCCGGATACTCTCATCTACATCGAGAGGATGTCGTGACACGGTTCGCTTCCGCCGAGGATCGATCTCTCTTATATTCACGAGTTCTACACGAGAGTCGCAGACAGGCTGTCTTCGATCGACTACGGAATACGGGACCTCGCATCCGACACCGCGTTCATAGGGGAACGCCGGGAGAGGTTCATATCCGGACTATCTGGAACGGGAGTAGTAAAATATGCACTCGGCAAGACCCTGCTCTGCAGGGAGGTCGTATGCGTATCTGAAGACCTCTCGAAATCGGTCGATTTCGTCGTGGCAATAGCCGAGAAGCTCTCACCATTCCTCTATGCAGGATTTACGATAGTAGTCTCAAAGAGGAGTTTTAAGGGTGCAGATATCCTCGTCACGGAAAAATCGGCGGCATCTGCCGATATCAGGCTGGAGACAGAGACTATCTCAGATACGAAATGGACGGACATCTACCGGACTGCAGGCATTCT
>CAZPHR010000123.1:3314-3868 GCA_964586475.1 uncultured Methanomicrobiaceae archaeon | reverse complement strand
TCATCATTAATCGACTGCCCGTTAATCAGGACTTTTCTCCTCGAAGGCGTGTCACGGTTTGCGAACAGTTCGATATCGTTGATAAGCGTCGTCTTGCCGCATCCGGTGGGCCCTACTATGCTTACGATATCGCCCATCTTCAGCCTAACTTCAGAGACAGGTTCTTTTTGGCCCGTTTTTCCGACTCCGCCGAATATTTTGATTTCTGATATTTCCATAATTATTCTCATCAGCCATGGCACGAATCCGGTTTTTTTGGATCTGTTTATTGGCTGCCTCACAATACCAATATATGTTGGTAGACTACCTAAAGCTTTTGGTAACATATATCAATTAATCCTTGTATCCTTTCCACTTCCGAATAGAACAGATATAAACAAATAAATCCAAAATGGGAAATATCACGAAGCTATCTGGAGGATTAAATGATGAAGCATAAGAAAGAGAAAACCGGTGAAAACAGGATGGAGATCCTGAAAGGAGTCTTCATCGAACCCAGAATCATCGAAACAAAACTCGGACCGGTCGAGATCGAACTGACTGAAGGCGAAGGC
>CAZPHR010000123.1:0-3304 GCA_964586475.1 uncultured Methanomicrobiaceae archaeon | reverse complement strand
AGAACAAAAAGGCGGAAGCCGATGGACCTGGTTTGATGGGCCTTCACGGGGGTCTCGGGGGAATCGACCAGTGCCGTGCAGCCATCGATTTTGGTGCAAAAGATTTCAGACTATTGTCGCTCTCCCGCCCGGGTTTCCTCGGGACTCCGCTTGAGAGCGGTCAGTCACTCGAAGAACAGGCGGATCTCTTCGCCGCTGTTCTCGACGAACTCGGGATCGACAAGGTAGCCGCCTTCTCGATATCCGCAGGTGGTCTTTCGGCATACACCTTTGCAGCCCGCCATCCCGAGAGGATCTGGGCACTTATAACAGCTGATTCGATAAGCGGCTATTACGATCTGCCGGAGACGGCCGGACCGCTTGCCCAGATGTTATTTCTCTCCGATCCCGGACAGGCGCTCCTGCAGAAGCTGACGAAGGCAAAACCGGATGCATTCATAAAAGAGATCTTCAAGAGCGAGGCGTATTACTCGAAGGAACAGATGAAGAAGCATCTCGATTTCGTTTTAAACGACTCCTATGCACATGATTTCGTCACCGCTTTCATGAATACGATGTATCCGTACAAACCCCGCAAAACAGGAACGATGAATGACGTGGATATCAGCCGGACCATCCATCACCTGCCTGTTGAAAAGATCAAATGCCCGACGCTCGTCGTCCATGGCACCCACGATGCGGATGTCAAATTCTACGACGGTGTCTACGCGTACGAGAATATCGAAAATGCGGAGCGGATCTGGGTCGAGGAAGGATCGCATCTCTGCTTCTGGATAAACCCGAAGTCAAAAGAGGTCCAGAAGCAGGCGGTTGATTTTTTGAAGAGGCATGCGCCAAAGTGAGATGTCCTTTCACCCGTTGTAGTGATGGAAATCAAAGGTGTTCTTTAAGTACTCCTGCTTCCTGTGTGCACTCCCGTCCCTGGGGGGTTTTAGATAGCCTACCTCAGGGGTCTGCTTTGCAGGGCAGAACGGGCAGAGTGCCGAATCGACATCTCCTGCCTTTGTCCTGACCGGGCAGTAGTAGATCCCGTCGATCAACTGGACTTTGTCACCGCCCGGAAACGCCATCCCGACGGGGTGGGGGGGAATCTTCTGCACGAAGATGCAGAAGCCTGCAAGCAGGTACTTGAGAAACCTGATCCGGTCCCCCGCGTAATCGCCCGTTGAACACTTTTCCGAAACCATCATCCAGTATTTTTCTGTATCCCCTGGCAGCGGGTCCTTCATCGGCGTAAACGATCCCTGCTGGCTCATGAGCCTGATCTTCTCCCAGGTGTCCACCATGTGCCCGTTGATAGTCTTCTCGAGCTGCCTCCGGTAGAGCGGATTGATATTTTTTATTTTGCCCGAGAAGTTCCACTGCATCCGTTTGAGGTCCCGCGGGGAGTAATCTGATATAGCTGCGGCTATCGCCTTTCCAAGTTCGCTGCGTGTATCCAGGGATTTGAGCTTCTCACATTCGTTTTTCAGGCTGTTTCCTTCCATTTTCGAGTATTTATCTCCCTTCTTTTCCCGCTGATTTCAGAATCTATTTATCCGGATTAATCCAACCGGTACTATTCCGGTTTTAATCTAAACCGAAAAAGAGGTTTTCGTATGAACAATCTGAAAATCCATTTTCTATTAATTGCCTTTATCCTATGTCTTCTCGCCGCAGCGGGATGTACAACCAATACGGGAGGGTCTGCACCGGTGCAGGATATCTCTGTGTGTACTCCGGTGGAATATATTCAGGTGAACGGGGTTACACTTGGATACCGTGAATTCGGGTCCGGAGAGCCGGTGCTCATGGTAATGGGATTCGGCGGAACCATCGACAGCTGGGATGAGACCTTCATTGGGATTCTCGCATCTGAGTATCATGTATATACCTATGACCACCGCGGCATGGGATACAGCAGCGAAGCCAATATGATAACGTCAATTCCCATGTACGCGGACGATGCCGCACAACTTATCCGGGCGCTGGGCTACGAGAGTATGAATGTTTATGGCATATCGATGGGCTCGTCGGTATCGCAGCAGCTTGCAATCGATCATCCGGACTCTGTAAGGAAACTTGTCCTTGACTCGAATACCTACAGCGTCAAAATCCCGGAGACTCAAAAACTTCTCGGGGAGATCGAGTCAGCCGCATCAGACCCGGCAACACCTGAAGGAATCCGGAGGGAAGCGGAGGCAAACCTCGCATGGGAAGGTTCCTGGGACGGTCTTTCAGGAATTGAGAAGGATGTAATGCTCGTCGTTGGAACAGCAGACGATCTTACGCCCGATTCCGTCTCCTTACAGATGGCCGGACAGATCAACGGCTCCTGGCTCGTGCGGTTCAAGGATCTCCCGCATGTCGGTTCAAGTTATGCCCCTGTCGAATACGGTGAGAATGCATTATACTTCCTCAGTACGGATGAATCGCCCCTGGAAGGTTTGGATTTAATATACGTGGCTATAGTGCAGGCTGTATCTTAACACCATGTGCCGGATCAATATCAATTCTCTTTATTTTTCCTGAAATTTCCTTACCGCAGCAATCTCCGGGATATCATACCCGCCGATCGCCTCTACTATTGACTGGACATATGGTGTCTGCCGTGTCATACTTGGGGAGGCCTCCTTTTTGTACCGTTCGTCCTTCCGGCCCATGTGTGCATGCCCGGTCGCGATGAAATAGAGGAAATCCTCCTTGCCGAGATTCCATTTGCAGTTTATCTTCAGGTGAACGATATTCCGGTTTCTTGGGTTGGGGGACATCACCGCCCGCGTCCCGGGCAGCTTCACCGGATCGCCGCCGTTTGATTTAGAGAGAGCGACGACAAGAGCCCATAGCCTGTCGCATACCTCCTCCGCCACCGGGCATTCACGGCAGTACCTGTTTGTCGGCGGGAGCCCGTCTCCCTTGTAATGAACACAGAAATTTACGTCCATATCAGTTTGTAGCTATATGTCAGAGCGAAGAATAGATTTTCCTGAAATGAAAAAAAAAGTTTATTCGTCAAGGACCATCTTTTCGAGGTCAAGAGGCATGATATACTCCCCTTCCCTGAAAGCACGCATGTTACCGCCTGAAATCTCGTCGATTAAAACGATCTCGTCTCCGACTTTGCCGAACTCGAACTTGATATCATAGAGTTCGATATTCTTCTTTGCAAGTTCGTCCTTCATGATGGTTGCAATCTGCTGGGTTAGGGATTTGACCTCCTCGTATTCCTCCGGGCTCATGATGCCGAGATTCCCGAGCGCATCCTTCGTTATCGGGGGGTCTTCGCGTGCATCGTCCTTCAGCGTGGTCTCGACAAAAGCGGGCA
>CAZPHR010000122.1:270-3877 GCA_964586475.1 uncultured Methanomicrobiaceae archaeon | reverse complement strand
GTTCGGCCAGCACTTCGGCGGCGAAAGCCTCCACAGATTCAGCAGGGACATCGAAGGCCTTCGCAATTGCATCACGTATGTTGCCCTCCCCTATTCCTATCCTGAGCTCTCCGAGGATAAGTCTTGAGAGGTATTTGCCGTCAAGGGGTCCGGCATTTGCGAAGAGCTTTCTTACAACCTTCAGTTTTTCCTTCTGTGAGCGGTTTCCTTCAATTGATGCCAGGTACTTAAAATCAGAATAAACGTCATTTAGGGAGGGATTTTCAGTGAAAAATGAAGTCTGTTCTTTTTTGGAAAGGATATTTTCCACAGCAGTTCCTGCATCCCCTTCCCTGTTGATATCCTTTACAACTTTGTTTTTATTGTTTCCTGCCACATATGCAACGGATTCAAAGACAAGGTTCGGTCCGATTCCAATCTTCTCCTGGCTCCAGTCCGGAAAAATTCTGCCCATCAGGAACCTGACAAATATCGGAAGCTCATCTTCGTCCAGTGAAGGAAGAACGGATGCAATCATATCTATTGTGTCAAGTCTTCCTGAGATCTTTTCCAGTTTTTCGCATATGTCTGAAAATTCACTAAACTGCATAACAGGGTCCCTTTATATTGTTGTCGTCTGAGAGATCTCATGCTGGAGTGCAATTCCTACGGAGACGCTGCAGCCGCTGCACAGTACTCCCGAGGCATTGTCGAGGGCTTTTTTTGGGGTATTGTTCTCTTCACTCAGGTGAGCGAGAAGAACGCTTGAGATCTCGTTTTTAAGTAATCCCAGGCATTCAGATGCAGCATTGTTTGAAAGGTGGCCGCGGTTCAGGTCTCTAATCCTTTCCTTTAAAAATACAGGGTATGGTCCGTTCTCAAGCATCTCGGGACAGTGGTTGCTTTCAAGTATCAGGTGGTCCGCTTTTTTCAGGTATTCTGTCATTTTTTCGCTGATCTTCCCGGTATCAGTACAGTATGCAACTTTGCTCCCGTTTTCACTGATTAAAAATCCGCACGGGTCGCAGGCGTCATGGTATGTTGAAAAGGCCGTGATTCCGAACCCGCCTATTGTAAATCCCTCCTCTTTTCTGCATGGTTTGAGTACAACGGATCGGTCTGATCTCCGTTTTTCCTCAAACTGCCATAATGTCCCGTGGGTTGAATGGACAGGGATGTTCAGCTTTCTCGCCAGGACATCCACACCCTTCATGTGGTCCGAATGCTCGTGGGTAAGAAGAATTCCTTTTATAAGTTCCCGGGTTCCCCCGGCCTCCTCCACACGTCTCAGGAGTTCTTTCGCACTGAGCCCTGCATCGATGAGCAGTGCGCCTGAATCACCCTCGATATATGTACAGTTGCCCTTGCTACCGCTTGCCAGAACTGTAACCTTCATTCCTGATCAGGTATTGATGTGAAAGTAAAAAAAATAGTGGAATTACTTTTTTTCAGGTTGTTTTGAATGGTTGTTCTCGATCTCGACCAGTATTGGTGCGATGGTTCCTGAATGAATGCACCTCTTCACCAGTCTCACAAGCCTTTTGTTATAATGAATATGCGCCATCTGGAATCCTGACAAAAATCCAAAACATAATGTCACTATTCCAAGCATCAGCAGTCCGATAGTATCTTCCATAATTTACAAACCTCCTTTAGGAAATCTCGCTCATTTCATCAATAATCGGTTCGAATGAATCATCGTCCCTGCATTTTTCCGCTGCTATATAGAACCGCTTTCCGTAGTAGGATTTCATTATAAAATACCCGATAGCGATCCCGCAAGCAAAGAATATTATGACTATTCCAAGCCCTTCCATCACATCAACCATTTCTTATCATTTGATGATGCGCATTCAATTATAATAAAATATATAGTCTTATTTACGGGAGTTATTTTCAGCGTCTCATGAACCGGTATCCCCTGTACTGAATTAACTGACTGTAATTTCTGAAAGGGTAGGCGTGTGCAAAAATAATTCTTTACACAGGACAAAACAAAGATGGGAGAATATGTTGAAGAGACTCGATGCGGACAGATGGATGCCCGAGAGGAGGGCGTCGCTTGGAGAGGTCTACCCTGCGGTCAATGAAATAATTGAAAATGTTAAAGCCAATGGTGATAAAGCTCTTTTTGAATATGCAAAGAAGTTTGACAACTGCGAACTTGAATCCATTCTGGTTACTGAAGATGAGAGAGAGGATGCCTACGAGGAAGTAGATCCAAGGATAATCGAATATCTCATCGAAGCTGAGGCCAGGATCTCCGAATTTCACGAGTACCAGAAGAAGGATGACCTCTGGCTCCGGCAGATGCACCCCGGTGTTACACTCGGGATTAAGACGACCCCGCTGAAGAGGGCCGGATGTTATATCCCCGGCGGGCGGGCGTCATATCCTTCGACAGCTCTTATGACTGTAATACCTGCAAGGGTTGCAGGAGTGGAGTCGATATGCGCCTGCACCCCGCCTCCTGCAAATCCCATGACGATTGCAGCACTTGATATCGCCGGTGCATCTGAGATATTCAGGGCAGGAGGTGCACAGGCAATTGCAGCAATGGCCATCGGCACCGGATCAATAGAGCCTGTCCAGAAGATCGTCGGTCCCGGAAATATCTATGTAACTGCTGCAAAGATGCTCCTGCGCGAATACGCGGAGATCGACTTCCCTGCCGGACCTTCCGAGATCTGCATAATTGCCGATGAAAGTGCGAATCCTGCTTTCATTGCAGCAGACATCCTTGCACAGGCGGAGCATGATCCAAATGCCGCCTGCGTTCTTATTACCGAAAGCGAGGCCCTTGTAGGGAAAGTTTCGGCTGAAGTTGAATCTATGTTAAAGAGTGCACCCCGGTCTGCCATAATAGAAAAATCCCTGAAGAACTCCGGTTATATTCCTGCGGCAGATATTAGGGAAGCAGTTACAATATCTGACAGGATTGCCCCTGAGCATCTCTCAATACAGGTCTCAGACCCTCTCCCTGTCCTATCTGCAGTTCAGAACGCAGGTTCGATCTTTGTCGGTCCATACACTCCCGTCGCGTGTGGTGATTATGCATCCGGAACAAACCACGTGCTTCCGACTGCAGGCTATGCCTCTGTTTATTCGGGGCTGAATGTATCCCATTTCTGCAAGACATCGACAGTACAGATCATCGACAGGGACGGTCTGGAGGAGATAGGCGATATTGTTGAGGCCCTTGCAGAGGCCGAGGGCCTCTTTGCGCATTCAGAATCGGTAAAAGTACGGCGAAAATAAAATATTAAAAGAGGAAGTCATCCTTTTTTTTGCTTGTGGGGTTCTCGATCATCTGCATTGTTTCGAGAATATCATCCACATTGATCTTCTCTCTTCCCCTGTCATATTCTTCCAGGTCTGCTTCATCTTCTTTTATGTCTTTTTCTGGCTCTGGATAGAATCCGTCTTCTGTATCAGTGCTCTCCTGAACTCGAATATCCTGTTCTTCTTCTTCATTGATAATTGTCTCTTCTGTATGTTTCAAAGTATTCTGTATAATATCGGGATTAGTATGTACAATTTCATTATCATGCTTTAAATCTGATAAATTTTTCTGGCTTTCAAAATCATTAATATCCGGATGTTCTTTTTTATTTTGAAGCTCTGGTTT
>CAZPHR010000122.1:0-246 GCA_964586475.1 uncultured Methanomicrobiaceae archaeon | reverse complement strand
GAATTTGATTTATCCTGGCTTTCCTTTATGTCAAGTATATTTAATAATTGCATAATGCCGCCGGCCCTTGTATAAATGAAATCTATTTCAAACTTTTCAAAATGACCTTTGGACCTGATTTCCGCAATGAGCTCTAAAAGCTCGCTCATATCTTTTAACAAAATTTTTAATAATTTTTTATTTTCCATTATTTGCCGGGCTGTTGCTTTAAAATTTACTTTTGTAAAAGTACAAATTTAAATTACT
>CAZPHR010000121.1:0-3904 GCA_964586475.1 uncultured Methanomicrobiaceae archaeon | reverse complement strand
CTGCGTTGTGCAGAATAAGTGCTGCGTAGATGTACTCCATTTTTTTCACCTTTTTATTATTTTTATTCAACAATTGCCCTGAGTGCAAGCATTTCTCTCTGTGCACGCCCGATAATCAATTCAACAACGTCCTTTTCATAGATTGCTGCCTCTACTGCGAGGTTCCTTGCCTCACTGGCGGCCTTGCCTATGATTGCACCGGCTGTTGTTGTTGTCGGATATGCTGCGTTAACAGACAGGTTAAATGCCTGCTGAGCTGCAAGAACAACATTGTTGAAGTACTCATTCTCATCAATGTCCAGTGTTTTCGGCTCAAAGAAAGTGCCTTCATAACACGCGATTTGGAGGTTCAAACCGACATCAATTGGCCTGACATCGAGTTTTGCAAGAACATCCGCCATCTTTGCGGAGATCTCTTCACCTGCCTTTACCACAGTCTTGTTTTCACGAATGACAACCTTGCCACCTTCAATTGCAGCAGGAATTCCTGCCTGCTGAAGCTGACCAACGATAGGTCCCGGCGGAAATGCGGTAGGTCCTTTGGATACTGAAATATCCTCGGGTGCGATATCGCCAGGCTTGGCTATCATCTTTGTCATGGTATCCTTAAGCTTCATATAAAGCCTGAAAGGATTCTCATTCGTGTAGATCAAAGCGCTCTGACCGTCCAGGAAAGAACTGATACCTGAAATGTCCCCACCGAGCTCACTAAAGGCATTCTCGATCAGGGTATTTCTTGTCATCTTCAGAACTGCTGATCCTCTCAGATCACGGCGCATCTCCTGCAGCTGCTTTGCAGGAATCCCATGGAGATCCACGAGACCTGTAAGTTTATACTGCTGAGACAGTTCTTTGATCTTTTCAACTTCATCCTTTTTCCACTGCGGAAGGTGTGTTGTATATAAAGCCATTATTACATCAACCTCACTGCAGGGCCCATGGATGTCTTAACATAAACCGAGCGTAAATTCATAGTTCCACTCGCAAGACTGGACTCAACCTTTTTCATAATTGCGTCAATGTTTTCTGCAATATCCTCAGGATTCATACCGGTTGACCCGATTCTGACATGGAATGTCATCTTGTCCTTTGTACGGAATTTGACAGAATTGCGAAGACGCTCAACGGTTGGTCCGACATCCATTCCGGGAGGAATGGGCTGTGGCATTTTACCGCGGGGACCCAGTCTTGTACCGAGATAACGTCCGACAAGTGGCATCACTGCAGTTTCTGCAAGGAAGAAGTTATACTCTTCAGCCATTTTCCTTGCTTCACGCGGTTCGCCGCCGAGACGCTCTATCTCTTCTGGTCCAATGATGAGATCTACACCTGCAGCCTTTGCCTGAGTGGTGATATCTCCTTTTCCGAGAACGGCAATCTTAATGTCCTTGCCTGTTCCCTTAGGTAGAATCATTGTCTCATCAATACGGTTTTTTGGTTGCGCCATATCAAGATTTTTCAGGTTGACGGATATCTCCATGCTTTCCTGAAAATTCCTTTTTGGCGCCTTCTCTATGGCCTCGTTTACGGCCTTTAGAATCTGGACCCTATCTACCAAATTAATACCTCCATAGTTCAACGACCCGTTAACCGGATCTTCTATGGGTTTTCATAGTCTCTTCAATTTAGCTGGCTGTCGTACTCGCCTGCATCAATGAGGGCAAACATCTCTTTTGGATCTTTGCCATCAACAGTGACTCCGACGCTGACACATGTACCAATAACTTCCTTTACGGCGTTTTTGACATCATATGAAAGCATGTCGTCAAGTTTCATGCGGGCAATGCGAACAGCAGCTTCTAGCGGCAGGTCTCCCACTTTCTGAGTATTGGGTTCGCCTGAACCCTTCTCAAGCCCACACTCAGAGATAATGAGTGCAGTTGCGGGGGGGACACCTACGGATATTGTGAAGTTCTTTTTGTCGTCGACCTCGACTTTAACAGGAACGTTCATTCCGTTAAATTCGCGGGTCTTGTTGTTGATCTCGTCAACAACAGCCTTCACGTTAATTCCGAGAGGGCCCAATGCGGGTCCCAGAGGGGGACCGGCTGAAGCCTTGCCGCCGGGTACCAATACCTCGACTACTTCTCCCATTGTATATCACCTTTGCCGGCAGACAGCAAATGCTGCCTGTCAAAGCTTGGGTCCGTAAAGGTTGGTTTTTAAATAATTTAAAGTTATCAATCTGAAGGGAAAAAAGAAAATTATTCTTCCGGCATCTTGTCTATCACGCGGACATTGTCCCCGCGAACGGTTATCGGAATGGGAACCATGCTCTCGTACAATTCAACGGTGATCTCTTCCTTCGATGTATCAACACGCTTGACAATTGCCTTTTCGCCTTTGAAGGGACCGGCAATAAGTTCCACGATGGTTCCCTCGTCAATTCCACTGACTACCGGTTTTGGTTCAAGGAAATGCTCTACTTCATGAAAAGAGGTCTCTCCCTTCACAACGGCACGGGCATTAGGAACCATCTCCCTGAGCTGTTCAATCCTTGCAATAGGGTCAGGACTCTCAACGAGAACGTATCCTTTAAGTTCATCAGGAGCCATAACCGCAACTACATTAATCTCGGCATGGTCTTCGAGAGCCTTGACTATATTATCCACGACCGCCCTCTCCTGTTTTGCGGTCGTTTTTATTGCGTATACCCTGTTTCTTACAGATTCTTCGGTCATTTCCATAAACCCTGAAAAATGAATTAGTTAAAGAATGGATTCATAATTACAAAAATAATGAAACCAATCAGACCGATCAGTACAATTCCTGCAGCCGCCACAAGGGCGATCTTCTGGAATTCGTCCCTTCCGGGAGTCCTTGCGAGTTTCAGAACACGCCAGTATTTTTTAAAGAGTTCTTCATCGAATTTAAATGACATCTTTACTGTTCACCTGAGAAAGTCAATATCATATTCACGCCGGGGCTGGGTGGATTTTATCCCTGGTTCCTCACCACGGCCATATATCTGCGGTGAATTCACACCGGTTACAACAAGCATGGTGCGCATCTTGTGGTGCATATCGGGATCGACCTGGGCACCCCAGATAATACGCGCATCCGGATCAATACGCTCATACACTTCCTGAACAACACCTTCGGCCTCTTCCATCGTCATATCCGGACCGCCGACAACATTTACAAGTGCGGCGGTTGCATTGGAGATATCCACATCAAGAAGCGGAGAACGCAGTGCTTTTTTAACTGAATCCGCAGCTTTGTCTTCGCTGTCACTCTCACCCATGCCGATCATGGCAACGCCTCCGCGTTCCATAACTGTCCTGACATCTGCGAAATCAAGGTTGACAAGACCCGGCTGTGTGATAAGTTCCGTTATACCTTTGACCGCACGCATCAAAACTTCATCGGATACCTTGAAGGCCGCATGCAGTGGCAGACGCGGTACAACTTCAAGCAGGCGATCATTCGGAACGACGATTACGGTATCTGCAACATCGCGAAGCCTCTCGAGTCCGGCTTCCGCATTATCCATACGGATTGCGCCTTCTGCAGTAAAAGGAAGGGTAACTATTGCAATTGTAAGTGCGCCCTGTTCACGTGCAGCACTTGCGATTACAGGCGCCGAACCTGTTCCTGTTCCGCCGCCAAGCCCTGTAGTGATAAATACCATATCGCTGTTGCAGAGAACCGAACGGATCTCCTCTTCATTTTCGAGAGCTGCCTCTTCACCTACCTGGGGGACAGACCCTGCTCCAAAACCCCTGGTGCGCTGCCTTCCGATAAGGATTCTCCGGTCAGCCTTTGTACGGATTAAATGCTGTGCATCTGTATTTACGGCCAGAAGTGTTGCACCATCGCTGCCCTCTTCCGCCATCCTCGACACTGTATTCGAGCCTCCGAAAAGGTATAATATTTGATCTAAAACAAATAGATTATTGTTTAT
>CAZPHR010000120.1:512-3926 GCA_964586475.1 uncultured Methanomicrobiaceae archaeon | reverse complement strand
AGGCTCAAGAAAATCTTCAAGTTGCGGCAATCCCTTGTTCTCCTGTTAATTCAATAGTTATGAACCATATGCCTAATATATATTCATATAATGAAACGGCCGGAAAAAATATAGTTATTATCCGGAAAAACCAAAAAGAAAACAGAAAATGAAAAATATCGAACTTCTTGCACCTGCCGGGGACTGGTCCTGCCTGAGGACCGCTGTTGCAAATGGTGCGGACGCCGTTTATTTTGGCATTAAAAATATGAATATGCGGGATAAGGCAGGTAATTTTGAGATCAGCGAACTGCCGGTCGTTATGGATTATCTCCATGAAAACAATAAGAACGGCTACCTGACCCTGAATACGATCTTCTATAACAACGAACTGGAGAAATTAAAGAAAGTAGTTTCTGCAGCAAAAGAAGCAGGAGTGGATGCTGTAATATGCTGGGATATGGCTGTTTTTAGTCTGGCAAAAGAGGCTGGAATACCAATTCATATATCCACACAGGCGAGCGTATCGAATTACGATGCGTTTAAATTTTATTCGGATCTTGGTGCTGACAGGATTATTCTTGCAAGAGAATGTTCTTTGTCTGATATTTCCGAAATCAGCAGGCAGGCAGAGGCGGATGGTCTGGAGTGCGAGATCGAGACGTTCGTTCATGGTGCAATGTGCGTAAGCATGTCGGGACGGTGTTTCCTTTCGGCCGATACATTTGGCAAATCGGGAAACCGCGGCCAGTGCCTCCAGCCGTGCCGGCGGCTGTATAGGATAACGGACGTTGAGGATGAGGAGAACACGTACATACTCGGGCATAATTTTATTCTCAGCCCTAAGGACCTCTGCTCGATCGAGATTCTTCCGGAACTTGTAGATGCGGGAATATCTTCCTTTAAGATCGAAGGAAGGATCAGGCCTCCCGAGTACGTGAAGATCGCCGTCTCCTGCTATAGGAAGGCTCTTGATGCGATAGAAGCCGGGGAATACACCCCAAAACTTGCCGCAGAGCTCAAAGAAGAACTCGCAAAGACCTACAACAGGGGATTTTCGAAAGGTTTCTACAAGGGGCTTGAGGAGGACTGGATCAGCAGCGGCCCGGATGCGAAAGAATCGAAGGAATACTGCGGAGACGTCGTTAATTATTACAAGAAGATTGGGGTTGCCGAGTTCATCATCCGGGCAGGGGCACTGAAGCCCGGCGATAAGATCCTGATCTACGGGAAGACGACGCCCGCGGACTACTGCATTGTAGAGGAGATCCAGATCGAGCACGAGACTGTTGAATCGGTTGGAAAGGGACAGAGATGCGGGATCAAGATTCCGTTTGTGGTGAGGCCCGGGGATAAGTTGTTTCGGATTACCTGATTTCTGTGATATTGTGGGAGAAGGGGGGAGATTTCCCCTCTCTTTTAGCCATTCCCCTTAATGGCGATAGGTCGCGTGAGGGGTGGATGGGCATCCATCTTTGCCCTGATTTTTTTATTTTAAATTTGATTTCTTTTTCCCGGTCGAGGCCACCTGGATGGGTGGCATCCAGACCGGGCTATTGTGATTCGCGTGAGTTGCATAGCAACTTACGCATCGATCTGCCCCGGAGGGACTTAAGGCCTTAACATAACTGATTGTGATAGAAAATGAGAGAAGATATATTTTATTTCAATATTTTCTCTTTTGGAATTTTTGTTTTCAATTTTCTGTTAATCCTGTAATTTGCAGTACCTTTTTATTGACGTTTATACATTATTGTCTCTTATCGTAAGGCGGAAGGGAATATGATATATTGTGGATCCGGTATGAAGAGATGCCTGCAGTTGACATTACTTGTGGTGTTATTAGGATTTGCAGCTTTAATGTGCGGCTGTGTTCAGTTAGATGAACAGGAGGATACCGAAGGGAGAATTCTTGCTGGTGATGAGAGTCCTTTTTATGATAAGTTTGGCTGCCTCCCGAAGGATTGCGGTTCGATTCCGGATGAAAAGGGCCGGAGATTCTGTGAAGAGGTTCAGAACGGAACTTATGTGTGGGGGGATTGTGATGAATATGAAGGAGAGGCCTGTAGAGAATTCTGCCGCTATTGCTATGAAGAAGGGCCGGTTCAGTATGTGACCTTTGAGGAACTTGTCGATTATGACGAGAGGGATTTTATCATACGCACAAAACCCGCGGAGGCGATCGTTAAAGACGGGCTTGCGGGCCTGACTCATCATGACAGGTATGATGTCCCGTTGATAAAGGCGACCAACCTCATCGTGTTCTGCCCTGCAATTGAAGAAGGTGAAGAATTCTTTCTTGAAAATCTTCGTTCAGAGCTTAAAGAGATGAAAGATGATCTCGGTCTCAACTATATTGAAATCAGGGTGGCTTTTATAGAAGACACCGATCCGCAAAAGTCCAGCCTTATCCTGACCAATCAGTATGAATTCGGAGAGAATGCATGTGGAGAATACACGAATAACCAGGATATTCTTTACAGCAGGCCAATGGCGAGACCTGGGCCCGAAAGCGTGGCGAAGATAGCCCGGGTTGCGAAGGAAGAGGAATTTGGAGTTATACTTAATCTCGGGACGGTTACAGATCCAGTGGTCTATAAAGCAAATCAGGAGATATTTATGCGTTTTTCACAAAGTATTCTGAGGCACAGAAACCATATCTCGAAGTCGCGGAGAGAGAGAAGATAGATATTGTGAAGCTTGCCGGTGAAGAGGAGGTCGGAGACGATCCGGCGAGGATTAGTGATCTGAACCGTGCCTTTAAAGAGGTGGTCATTCCGAATGCAAGATCAGTCTATTCCGGCTACCTTACATATGGTGAAAACGTCCCCTATATCAAAAATATTGATTTCTGGGGTGACTTGGATTATATCGGAGTTCATTTTTATGAAGGGCTGACAAACGAAAAAGATCCAACAGTCGCTGAGCTCAATAAAGGGATTGAACGTGTATTCAGTGAATATATTGAGCCGGCACAGGAAAAGTATGACAGGCCGGTATTCTTCGGAGAACTTGCATACCAGTCGTATGACGGGGATAATATGCCCCGCAAGAGTGGTTACAGGCGCCAGTGGTCTGACAGATCCTCATATGAGATCGATTACCAGGAACAGGCCGATGAGTTTGAGGCGACATTCGATTTCATGAACGAGAAGGATTACATGTATGGGGCTGTGCTATTCAATGCCGGATATGGTGTGCTTGGATTCACGCAGGAGGAGCACAGGAACGGGACTTATCTGGGTTAGATTCTTGTAAGGTGTTGGGAAGAGGTTTGTCCTAATCGATTCCTTATGGCGACCTTCGGTTTCTTAATATGCTATAAGTTGCGGGAGGGATGGACGAGCATCCTTCCTCACTCCTTTTTATCTTTCATTCTTTCTTTGATTTTACTTTCTCCAAGTCCGGGCTACCTGCATCGATTTTTGTTTCTAC
>CAZPHR010000120.1:0-500 GCA_964586475.1 uncultured Methanomicrobiaceae archaeon | reverse complement strand
GGTATAAGCACTGCATCACCAGGTTTAAGTTCCCGTGCAGGTTTTCCTTCTTCCTGGTAATAACCGCGTCCGCCTGTTACTAACAGGATCTGACCTCCGGGATGCCTGTGCCAGTTATTTATGCATCCGGGTTCGAATGTCATATTGCCTATGGGGCAATTAAATTCATTGTCTCTTCGAACCAACATATTAAGCTATACTTTTCCTGAAAAATATTCACTGAAAATTGCCGAAAGCTCTTTGCCTTTTGGAAAGATCGCGTTTTTATCTAAATTTGATTTGTCCATTTTCAATCTTTTCCTATTTTGATAATTTTATTTTCATGTAATAGTATGGGTGACTAGTCACTCAGTATCTTATTAAAAAATATATTAACTTTTGGCTAGTCCATCCCAGATAATCTGAAAACCATCTTCAACGATTTTATCTATGTCAGGGGGTTGTTTTTCCAGAATCAGGTTTACTACCGTCCGGTTGGACTGATAGAACATTGACATGAC